>DJFR01000262.1 GCA_002432545.1 Flammeovirgaceae bacterium UBA5867
GTAAAAAAAGTGCTGGTGATAATTTTCCACAGCGTAAACCAGAACATTCCAAAGCCGCCAGCTTCCATAAAAAATAAAACAGCATGGTGTAAAAATACAAGCGGCAAAGAATAGATAATAAACCACTGGAACCCGCCCAACGCCAGAGACGGTGTAGAGTTACTGTCGTACCCGCCCTGAGGTGTCATGGAGTTAAGCCAATAGTTTCGCACATACATAATCAGCACACATGCAAAGGCATGTAACCCGATGCTTTCGTAAAACATGTCTACGGCAAAACCCATCAGAAAGCCAACACCCATTAACATCAGCGGGTTGGTTTCTACCGGTAACAACAACAGATATAGTATATAGAGAAAACAGAATGCTGTATGAAACAAGACCACGTTCTGCAGGATCAATACCTGGTAGAACAGGTAAATGAAAAACGCTATGACCTGAAAAATCATCCCCCTGCTCATTTCTCCAATTCGTTAACGGCCTGCTCTAAAGAATCCAATTCATGTTTCAGCTCGCTTTTAACAACTGTTACATACGAGAGCTTGCGAAAGTCTTGCGACAATTTCACGCTGAGGTTATACGAAAGTGCTTCATTACCCAGTTCCACATTTACAATGGTTCCGATCATGATACCTTCCGGGAAGATGGCGTTGAAACCGGAAGTAACAACGGTATCGCCTACCATTGGATTTACGTGGCGGGGTATATATTTAAATTTGACAAGGCCCGGATCGTGACCTTCCCACTGCACGGAACCAAAATGACCGGTGCGCTTCAACACGGCAGACACCATCATGTCGATATGCAGTAAAGATGTTACTACACCATAATGATTGGATACCATTTTTACTTTACCCACTACACCCAACGGACTGATAACGGCCATGCCCGGAGCGACTCCGTCATCTTCACCTTTATTTATAGTGATAAAGTTTTTGAATTGATCTACGTGGTTGTTCACCACTTTGGCACTTACAAAATCAAATCGCCTGGTGAGTGTTGTATCGCGCAATGCCAGCGTGTCAGTTTCAAGAAATTGATTGTCTTGCTCTACACGTCTGCGCAGTATAGCATTCTCTTCTGCCAGCGTAGTGTTTACATCGCGCAGCAAAAAGTAATCGCGTATACTTTGCGAGAAGTTATTCAGGGAAGCAACTACTGTGTTGGAGGAATTAAAAAACTTGGCTCCCTGGTATGCATTATTTTCTACCACGAGCCAAAAGCAAAATACTTCCAGCACGATAAACGTAAAGAAGGCCCTGTATTGATAGATGAAATAAAATAGACGCTCCATTAAACTCCAGTTAAGGTGCGTTTAGTCTCTGATAATATTCGTACCTCACCCATTCGCAACGGCCCAGGCTTATGTCATTAACACAGCACGGAACTGTGAAATATTCTTTAATGCCTGACCTGTTCCGCGAACAACGGCACGAAGCGGATCGTCTGCAACGTGAATCGGAAGTTTTGTTTTAAGGGCAAGACGTTTGTCCAATCCTCTCAGCAAGGCTCCGCCACCCGTCAGGTATATACCGCGTTCGTATATATCTGCCGAAAGTTCCGGAGGAGAAGTTTCCAATGCTTTGAGTACGGCTTCTTCGAGTTTGGAAACAGATTTATCCAGTGCGAAGGCAACTTCAGAATAAGATATCTTGATCGTCTTGGGTATACCTGTCATCAGATCGCGGCCACGGATCTCGTAATCGTCCGGTCCGTCATCAAGTTCCGTTAAGGCAGACCCCACTTCAATCTTTACTTTCTCAGCCGAGCGTTCACCAATCAGCAGGTTATGCTGGCGTCTCATATAGTCGAGTATATCGCGGTTGAATGTATCGCCCGCTACACGTATGGACTGATCGCATACAATCCCCGAAAGGGCTATCACAGCAATATCTGTTGTTCCACCGCCTATATCTACAATCATGTTACCGATAGGCTGTTCGATATCTATACCTGTACCGATCGCGGCAGAGATCGGCTCATAAATCATATATACTTCTTTGGCACCGGCATGTTCAGCCGAGTCGCGCACGGCACGCTTCTCAACTTCCGTTATACCGGATGGGATACAGATTACCATTCTGTAAGATGGTGGGAAAAGGCGTTTGCCGGTGTCTACCATTTTGATAAGACCACGCAGCATCATCTCGGCAGCCTGGAAGTCGGCAATCACACCTTCTTTCAGCGGACGTATAGTTTTGATGTGATCATGCGTCTTCTCATGCATCTGCATGGCTTCACGACCAATGGCCAGCACCTTGTTGTTTACCTTGTCGAGAGCGATGATAGAAGGCTCATCCACTACGATCTTATCTTTGTGAATGATAAGGGTGTTTGCTGTTCCCAGATCTATTGCAATATCACTGGTGAAGAAATCAAAAAATGCCATGTATCTGTATTCCCTATGTTTAAAAATTACGTCTTAGAACTAACCAAGATAGCGCCTGCAAAATTGCATTTAATTTACCAAATTAATGAGTATCAATATAAAAATGTAATTTTTTTAGAGCGCCTGAACAATCCAGTCGGTGAACGACAATGGTTCAAGGTTGCTGGCTCACGGTTTCACGTTTAACGTATGGCTATACATAAAACCGTGCGCCAACCCGGAGCTATATATCAATGTTTAAAGTGACGTGTGCCTGTAAACACCATCGCCATGTTATGTTTGTCACAATAATCAATCGAGTCCTGATCCTTTACTGAACCTCCTGGCTGTATCACAGCATGGATGCCTTGCTGGTCAGCGATCTCCACACAATCCGGGAACGGGAAGAAAGCATCGGATGCCATCACGGCACCTTTCAGATTAAATCCGAAAGTACCTGCTTTTTCAATTGCCTGTTTCAACGCATCAACACGTGAGGTTTGTCCTACCCCGCTGGCAAGCAACTGTCCGTCTACTGCGAGTATAATCGTATTNNGTTGGTGCTACTTTGGTAACTACTTTAAGATCGGCCTGTACATCAGTTTTAAGATCGAGGTCTTGCTCTATGATACCATTCAGAATAGTCTTGCTCTGCTTCGTTTCAGTAAGTTGTTTCTTTTGCAGCAGTATCATACGGTTCTTCTTGCTGCGCAGCAATGCCAATGCATCATCGGTATAGGCTGGTGCAATCAGTATCTCGAAGAAGAGTTTATTGATCTCTTCGGCTGCTGCTATATCAATAGTTTTGTTGGTAGCCAGTACGCCACCAAACGCAGATATAGTATCTGCCTGAAAAGCCTTGAGGTATGCTTCTTTTACTGACGCTGCTGTAGCAACTCCACATGCGTTGGTATGTTTGATGATCACGAAAGCCGTTTCACCATCAAACTCTTTTACCAGGTTTACGGCAGCATCTAC
>DJFR01000082.1 GCA_002432545.1 Flammeovirgaceae bacterium UBA5867
TTCCTGGAAGCCAACTACGATGAAGAGATGTTGAATACCGGGCGGTATCCGTATTTTTTGAAAAACAGAATTCGTGGTGGCAACGGCCATCTGTCCAACAGTCAGGCATTACAAATTTTTCTACGACACAAGCCTGCGTTTATGAGTCACCTGTTGTTGTCGCACCTCTCCCACGACAACAACCGACCTGAACTGGTAAAAGATCTCTTCACCAAAAAAGCAGGCAAAACTGAGATCATTGTCGCCTCTCGCTACGAAGAAACAAAAGTATATCACATTCGGAATTTAAGCAGGCTTGGTTATGCTGTAAAGCCTTCCAGAACCAGGGCGAGTTCGGAGTTTCAATTGTCGTTGTTTTAGTTGTTCGTTTATCCCGTTACTAATATATATCATTGTAAAAAAATGCTGATGTTGGGATAAATCATACATTCCCCCAATAGTTTTGAAGGCAATTAGTAATTTAGCGTTTCAAAAATCATTCTAACGCCCTTTTGTGCCGATCGTTGAATAAATAGTTGCACTGGTTGATTAAAATTATGAAAGCCCTAACCTTTATCGCTATACTCTTGCCGGGTATAACGTTTTGTCAAGATTACGCCAGGATGGCTGAGAGTTTTCAGCAAAAGTACAAGGACAAAGAAGCCGTGGTCCTGAAGGCCGATATGCGGTATGACTTTATGAAGGATGCCAGGAATGGTGCCCGGATCACCATTCAAACCAACGAAAAACTACTTTCACTACGGTACAATGCGTCCATCTTTCGTACGCAATACTATGATCAGAATTCACAGGTCGATAACTTTTTTGCTGAAAGCAGTCTCAAACAAAAGGCAATCAATAGCGCCAGATTCTGTGGCACCTATACACAAGACGGACTTTTTTTTGACGACAGTAAATTTTGCACGCATCAGTTAAAGCTTAAAGAACTTGGCGAGGTATGGGATGTTTCCTGTAGCAAGAAAATTAATGATGTAAAATATCTTACCTCAATCTATTTTTCGGAGACACTACCTGTAGAAGAAAAAACAATTTCTTTTAAAGTACCGAGTGACATCACAATTGAAATCAAGGAATTTAACCTTGAAAAATATGCTGTTTCTAAAACAGAGAAGACAGAAGGCAACTTCAGGATTATTGAATTCGTTGCTAAAAATCTACCAGGACTGGAGGACGATAAATACGGCCGGGGTATGCAGTTCAATCAACCTCATCTGCTCATTCTGGTAAAGTCGGTGATGATCGATGGGAAGAAAGTAAATATACTTTCATCTCCGCAGGATTTATATACCTGGTATAGCAGTCTTACCAAACAATTGCATCCGGATAGCAAAGTGTTCACGCCAATAGTAAAAGAACTTATCAACGGAAAGCAGACGGACGAAGAAAAAGTAAAGGCTATCTATTATTGGGTGCAGGACAACATTCGGTATATAGCGTTTGAAAATGGGCTGGCGGGTTTCAAACCAGATGAAGCGCATGCTGTATTTGAAAAGCGCTATGGCGACTGCAAGGGTATGGCAAATCTGATGAAGGAAATGCTAAAGGTTGCCGGCTATGATGCCCGCTTAACCTGGCTTGGAACACGGCACATTATGTACGATCAGACTATACCGAGCCTGGCGGTTAATAACCACATGATTTGCACATTGTTCTTAAATGGCAAACGATACTTCCTGGATGCTACTGAAAAATATATACCGTTTGGACAAAATGCACAACGGATACTGGATCGACCGGTGATGATTGAAGACGGTGATAAATTCATTACCGATCAAATCAAAGAAACTGGGAACGATCGAGATGTTGACATTCGTACCATTCAGGCAACCATACAAGGTGACAATCTTCAGGGAAAATATAGTATCAACCTGAAAGGCGAAGCCAAGAAGAATTTCCTATACCAGTATAACTATACGCGGAATGAACGGAAAGAGGAATTCATGTCGGACTTTATTTCGTATGGCAACAAAAATGTAAAGACATCCAATCTGAAGCTGCCAGACCTGAAAGAGCGGAGTGGCCCGCTTGAACTGGAGTGTGACCTGGTTTTTACAGGCGCGGTTAGTTCTTTCAACAACGAATACTATATAGATCTGGATCCGGCCAAAAGCTTTAAGAACTGGGAGATTAAAGACACGCGCCAGAGTGATATCGATTTTGGTGAACGCATCTATAAAAAGACGTCTATCGAGCTAAGTATACCTAAAGGTTTTACGGTAGCTCATTTACCCGAAAAGACCGAGGTACGTGAGGCTGAGTTCTCGTTCAGCATTAACTATACGCTTTCAGAAGGGAAGATAATTTATACAAAAGAGCTGAAAATCCCGGAGGGTATTATTAATAGAAAATCATTTCCACGATGGAACGATGCCATAAAGCTGTTAGTAAAAGCCTACGAAAACCAGATTATTCTGAAGACTATATAACAACATATCCTGCTGTATCATCCTAACCTGTCTTATACCTGTACCATGAAAAAATTAATCGTTGCCTTAGGTCTGTGCTATATATTTGCAACAGACTTGTGTGCGCAATCATCTGAAATTGAAAAAAGAATTAAAGAAGATCTTTGGGATAAGTGTCCGAAAGAATTTAAAACAACAACAGTTCCTGATCGATGGAAAGATGAATCGGCCGTTGTTCTGGCATTTCACCGCGAGTATATCGGAGACTTCACTACGAAAGTTACCGGTATAGCAAACGTTAATCGTTTTTACATTGAGAAGCTGAATTACCATTATAGAATCAAACTTCAGGACAAAGCTGCCGTGGTTGATTTTTCAGATCTCTCGTTTGATAGTAAAGTTATTAAAAGTAACCTGTTTGGAAGAGCTTCTGCGTATCGCGTTATTGGGATCAAGGTGATTAAACCCGATGGAACGGAAAAAGAAGTTGATATGTCGCAGGCTGTAAAGGCCGATGCTTCAAGCAGCAAAGAGTTGAAAATACCAATACCCAACCTGGAGACAGGCGATATTATTGATTACTTTATTGCCATGCGGGATGAAAGCATGAAGATGCCTGAATTTGGTGATGAGTATTTGCTGGAACTAAAGTATCCTATCGTTTCCAATACCATTTCGTTTTCGCTGCCGCACCAGTTTAATTTCTTCTATGACTCGTATAACGGAGCACCATCTTTTACCAAGGAGGTAAAGAATAACGATGTTATCTATACGATGAAAGATGGTATGCGCGATAAGACTCCGGATTTAATGTGGCACTTCCCCTATAAGTCTGCTCCGCATTTCAGGTATAGAATTACGGACCTGAGCAAAAAGCCGGATATCGCCAGAGATGCCAGAGACATGTTAAGGATATCATATAATCCGGCAGATATAGGTCATATGATTGATTTCATGGAAGGTAATTTCAAGAAAACAAAAGACCAGAAGCTGATTGTAAATGAAATGTATTTCATGATGCGAAACCCGATCTACATGAAAGCTTACTACAATACAGAATTGGGAGCTCCTTTAGACGCACCGGGAAGTCCGTCATTATTCTTTTTGCTGGTTGATAAATACCTTACCAAGTATAAGATCAGTCACGATTTTGTAATGGCACCTACACGCGATATGGCTCCATGGGAAAATCTTGTTAATTTAAGTTCATGCGATTTCTTTATCCGTATAAATTTTAATCCGGCTATTTATATNNCAACACCATTTGCCTTGCCGAATGAAATACCCTATATGTTTGAGGGGGCTGAAGCTACAACAAGTTACGGTTCTGAAAATGAACTACCCCTATCTACCGCTGAGCAAAACAACACGGTTTGTGTTTTAAAAGCAGCGCTTAACCCTGACGATATGGGACAACTGAAGGTTGAGAGAAATATACTTGCGAAAGGACACAACAAAGTATCGCATCAGTATTTGATTTTTACCAACTACGATTACATGAAGGCATACGATTTGCCGAAGTACCAGGTTGAAAGTTCGCGATTGATTGGTGGTATATTAAAAGATTTTAACAAAGAGAAAACGAAGTACTCACAACGCTTAACGCAGGATTATCATGAGCGGGATGAACGCATTAAAGGCGAACTCGAAAGCCAGATGGAAGCTAAAGTAGTGGAGTATAGAAATCTGAATATTAAAACGATTGGTATGTGGAACGATGCGCCTGACACAGAATATAGCGATGTGTTTACACTGGAGAAGCTTACTAAGAAAGCAGGCAGCAACATTATAGTTGAACTGGGCAAGCTGATTGAAAAACAAACCGAAATTACCGAAGAGCAAAAAATACGGGCACGCGAAATAAACATGGCGTACGCCCGCTCTTATAACAACGAAATAGTCTTTACCGTGCCTGACGGTTATACTGTAGAAGGTCTTGAAAATCTGAATAAGAAAACCGAAAATGAAACCGGAGGCTTTGTATCATCGGCTTCGCTCGCAGGCAATACGTTAACTGTTAAAACAAAAAAATACTATACCCTAAATAGTTACCCTTCAGCAGCATGGCAACAGTTAGTACCCTTCCTGACGCTGGCGAATGAGTTTTATACTTCTAAAATTCTATTGAAGAAGATTTAACCTATATTTTTTAACTGTATGCAGCTTGAGGTAAAGCGTGAAGTCGCTATTACCTCAAGCTTTTTTTATGCGGTTTCGTTTGGTCACTATCCGTAATGAATTGCGTCTTACAAGAGGCGATCTATGAAGGTGAGACTATTGCGTGAAGGATGGTAGCGGAAAGCCCGGAGCCGGGTTGGGTGTGCGTGTGGGGCGAGGACTTGGAACGGACAGCCTGACCCTGCGGGCAGAATTTGTGTGCGGCTGGAAAAGGGACACGCCCAGACTATATCAGTATATATATTACATTTTGTTGGAAGAGAATTGAGTTTGGGTGGTAATGATTTTCGGACGCGTATAGGAATGAATTCTTTCAAACTAATGGACCTGCACTAACAGTTCAACTGATTTTTTTCAAGCTGCTAGGCCTGGTTACGAATACTGGTATAGCTGCCAATTTCAACTTAAACCTCTGTATTTCATCCATATATAGTTATGCTCCCGGGGTGGGTGATGCACTTGCACCACGCTGTGAGAAAGCATTGTACCGGGGATGTAGGTAGTCGCGTTTGATTTCTGTTTTGCAGTAACGACTCTTTTGTATTTTGTAATACATTAAACGGGGCGGCTTAGAGGTTGCTATGAAATTCTACATGAACATCCTAAAACATTACACGCGATATACGGTCGCGTTGGTTCTTTTTTCTCTGCTTTCTACTTCATTAACATGGGGGCAAAACTGGAGACCGAGGCGTGACAAGAGTCAGCAGCTGATGTTGTTTACAGATTCGGCTACGGCAACGGCTGCGGAATTTATGCTGCACCTGGAAATGGCT
>DJFR01000075.1 GCA_002432545.1 Flammeovirgaceae bacterium UBA5867
GGTAAAGGATTTGTACTCACAGGTAACGTTACCGAGTTCCTCGATCCGATCTTCTCTTCCGGAGTAATGTTTGCAACTGTATCAAGTCACCTCGCAGCGAAACAGGTTATTCGTAAACTGAAGGGCGAGTCCGTTAATTGGGACAATGACTATACAAAAGTTGTACAGCAGGGTGTTGATGTATTCCGTACGTATGTGATGGCGTGGTATGATGGTACATTGGAAAAAGTATTCTTCTCACAGAACCCGGATCCGCTTATCAAGAGCCAGATATGTTCTGTACTTGCCGGATATGTGTGGGATCAGACCAACCCGTATGTGCGCGATCATAGCAATTCGCTCAAGCGCCTGGTAAAACTGATCGATGTAAACGAGCGCATGGCTCGTAACTAAGAAGTATATATATGTTTATTTCGGGTACCAGTAAAATTCGCAAGCAGGCAATCTATCATCAGGGCACGTTGGCATTTGAAGATACGTCCGTTTCCCTGGATGATTTTCTAACGGCCGCTTACGATCACCTGTCACCCGAGTATCCTAAATTTTATAAAATGGACCGGCTCGCGAAGCTGGGTTTTCTGGCCACAGAAATGCTGCTTCGCGAGTTGCCTATCAAGCAATACGCTCCCGAGTCTGTTTCGCTTGTACTATCCAATGCACATGCAAGTCTCGATACCGATGTTCGGTATCACGAAGCTGCCAAAACATCTTCAAGTCCTGCGTTGTTTGTATATACACTGCCCAACATTGTATCCGGAGAGATTTGCATCAGGCATAAAATTAAAGGTGAGAATACATTCTTTGTGTCTTCGTCCTTTGATGCCGGACTGCATGAAGCGTATGTAAACCAGGTGATGCAACAACCATCGGTGCAGGCATGTATAGCCGGGTGGATCGATGTAATGGACAGTCACCATGATGTTTTCTTATATTTGATAGAGAAAGAAAAACGGGGATTAGCGTTGCCCCACACAGCAGAAGAATTAACAAAACTATACCGGTAGGAACTATGGAACAGTTGATGGCAGATCTGAAAAAACAGATCATTGAAGCTTTGAATTTAAAACACCTGAAGCCTGAAAATATAGGCGATGATCAGCCTTTGTTCGGGGATGGATTAGGTCTGGATTCTATTGATGCACTGGAGCTCATCGTTCTGCTGCAGCAAAACTACAAGGTAAAGATCGAGAACCCACAGGATGGACCAACGATCTTCCACTCTGTAAAATCCATCGCGGAGTATATCCGTGCTAACCAAACTGCCTGATTGTTTTGAAAGGAACGATACATGTTGCAGGTCTCGGTGTAATTACCTCCATTGGAAATGGACTGGAGGAGTGCATGCATTCTTTCCGGCAACATACTTCCGGTATTGGCGATATAACTTTGTTTGATTCGGTATACCGTGGCGTGTTGCCCGTAGGCGAAGTAAAACTTACCAACGAGGCNNGGTATCGATCTGAAAAAATGGCGTACCGGTCTTATCTCTGCCACGACCGTGGGGGGTATGGACCGAACTGAAAATTTCTTTCCTGCATTCCATCAGGATTCTGCCAAAGGAAAACTACACGATGTGGTAAATCACGAGTGCGGAAGATCAACCGAGATTGTTGCTGACGATCTGGGTATACATCATTTCATCTCTACCATCAATACAGCCTGTTCATCATCCGTAAATGCTATAGCGCTTGGCTCGCGACTTATCAACCATGGTATGTTAGATATAGTTGTAGCCGGAGGAACAGACGCTCTTTCGAAATTTACCCTCAACGGTTTCAATAGTCTCATGATTCTGGATAAAGAACCTTGCAGACCATTTGATGCGACACGCAAAGGCCTGAACCTGGGCGAAGGTGCCGGGTTTGTGGTAATTGTTTCTGAACGTGTTCTGCAGCAAGAGAAAAAGAAATCGCTTGCTATGGTTGCCGGGTATGGCAACACCAATGATGCGTACCACCAAACAGCATCATCACCGGAAGGACGTGGCTCGTATGCAGCCATGCAAAAGGCATTGGCTATGAGCGGACTTTCCGTAACTGATATAGACTATATTAACCTGCACGGTACCGGTACATTGAATAACGATGTTTCGGAAGGTACAGCAGTAAAGCGATTCTTCGGTGATCAGCTTCCGCGGATGAGTTCTACCAAAGCATTTACCGGGCATACACTCGGGGCAAGCGGAGGTATAGAAGCTGTGTTCTCCGTATTGGCAATCATGCATCAGTGCGTGTTTCCCAATCTGCGTTTTGAAGCTACCATGCCCGAAGTTGAAATCGTACCACAACAGAAATTTGAGCAGACAACGGTTAATCATGTTATGAGCAATTCCTTCGGCTTCGGAGGCAATTGTTCATCTATTATTTTCTCGAAGCAGTAAATCAGCATATACTATATATACCTATATATCGAAATGGCTACTATCTTCATTACAGGCATGGGCAATATATCGCCACAAAAAACGTGGGGCGATGCACCGTTGTTATCGGAAGTGACCGAACATAACTCGGAGCGCCTGGCTTGTGTTGAACCCGACTATACCCAGTGGTTTGATCCGCGCCAGCTACGCAGAATGAGCCGTGTTTTAAAGATGGGTGTTGCAGCCGGATCGATCGCGCTGAAAGAAGCAAATATTACAGTGCCTGATGCCATCATTACCGGCACCGGATACGGCTGTCTCGAAGACACCGGTATATTTCTCACCAAGATGGTAGAGAACAATGAAGAGGCACTCAACCCGACACCGTTTATACAATCCACACACAATACCATTGGTTCGCTTATCGCATTGATGTTGCAGTGCCAGGGGTATAATCAAACCTATACACAAGGTGCATTCTCCTTCGAAAATTCATTGCTTGATGCCTTGATGATGGTAAAGGAAGAACCCGCACTGAAAGTACTGGTAGGCGGTGTTGATGAGATTACTGATCTCAGTCATACCATCCAAAAGCGCTTCGGTATATTTCGTGCGCAACCCGAGTCAAACCTCAACCTGTTCACAACCGGTAGGGGCACCGTTAACGGAGAAGGTGCTGCATACTTTGTATTGTCGGGCGAAAAGGTAAATGATAACGCAGTAGGAGTTGAGGCAGTCGCTACATTTTATAAAGCCGATGAGCAAACGCTGAAGCAGGGTTTAGATGATTTACTGCGCGATGCAAAACTGCAAGTGAGCGATATAGATTTTGTTTTACTTGGCACCAGCGGTAATGCCGGTACGGATAAAACGTTGCTGGACTATACTTTAAAAATGTTTCCGGAAAGTTCTACCGGTGTATTTAAACACCTGAGTGGTGAGCACCCGGTAGCGTCTTCATTTGCATTCTGGCTTGCTGCGAGAATGATACAGGAGCAAACAATACCTTCGGCTGTGATGCTACACGATACAGGTCGTAAGCCGAAGAACGTGCTGATCTTTAATCAATATTTTGGTACACACCACGCATTCATTCTGCTGAAGTCATGTCGCGCTTCTGGATAGTCAATATTGTCTTTTTGATTTTATTGATCGTCCTGCTCAAGCTGGATGTAACCTATGCTATATCTGCATGGTGGTACGTTGCACTCGCAGTGCCACTCATAACAATTCATACTCTCGGTTCTATATTTCTGTCCATGCAGTTTTTTATCCCTGTAAAATGTCAGGGAAAATCGCAGCACGCTATAGCCATTACATTTGATGATGGGCCGATAGCCGGCATGACGGATAAGATACTCGCTATACTAGACAAGCATCATGTAAAGGCTTCTTTCTTCTGCATTGGTCATCGCATAGCACGCGAACCCGAACTGGCCAAACGTCTGCATGACGAAGGACACCTGATCGGTAATCATACCTATTGGCATAAAGCTACATTTGATCTTCAGTCAGCTGGCAGTATAGCCCGGGAGTTGGCTGATACAGATAAAGCCATTGTAAAAGCAGTTGGTGTTAAACCGAAATTTTTCAGACCACCGTATGGTGTTACCAATCCCATGGTAGCAAAAGGTATTCGCAGCGGTGATTATACGGTTATTGGCTGGAGTGTGCGCTCGTTCGATACGGTTATAAAGGATCGTGCAAAACTCTTCAACCGCGTTACCAGATCGCTGAAAGGTGGCGACATTGTTTTGTTTCACGATTACAGCGAAAGCACCCAGGATATACTCGATGACTTTCTGAAACACGTTTCCAAACTTGGTTTGAAAGTTGTAAGAGTAGATGAATTGTTAAACGAGAAGGCATATGTTTAGAAAGTTCATACATACAAAAAGCATAGGTGTGGCTAAATATACCCTGTTGATAATGTGTAGCCTCATGCTCACGTTGCAGGCATCAGCACAATACGCAGGCTATAAATCCATCACCGACCTGGCGGCATTTAAAAAACAATTCGCGGTGGAGTCTGCCAAAGTTCAGTCCATCACCAGCGACTTCGTGCAGCAGAAAGAATTGCTGGCGCTTACCGAAACCATTACATCGTCTGGTAAATTCTGGTTCAAACGCAGCAACCGCGTGCGTATAGACTATACCAAACCTTTTACCTATCGCATGGTGATGAATGGTGACAAGATGATGGTGAAAGATGATCAGAAGGAAAGCCGCATCAATGTAAAGTCCAACAAGCTGTTTCAGCAGGTAAACAAGATCATGATCGATTGTGTGCAGGGAACTATACTGGACAGTAAAGATTTTACAACACGCGTTTTCGAAAATGATAAAACGTATTTACTGGAAATGACACCTGTGTCTAAAACACTGAAGGAGTTTTTTCAGACCATCGTGCTGAGTGTAGAAAAGAAAGATTACTCGGTGAAGTCGATCGATATGAACGAACCATCCGGAGATAAAACAACCATAACGTTTTCCAACAAAGTGCTCAATGCACAGGTAGCCGATGAAGTTTTTGCATTGTAGTATCGTGGTGTTGCTGTTCGCAGCGTGCGCTTCAGACTATAAAGCGCGTAAGCCGGTGGCCAGTGATCAGGCATGTGCAGACAAGATTAAACCGGCCGGTATAAAAACAGCATGGTATACTACACACATTGATGTTATCGGTAAACACATCAGCGGATTATTGCTGGTGAAACAAATGCCTGATTCATCGAAGCGGGTGGTGTTTACCAATGAAGCCGGTGTAACGTTTCTGGATTTTGAATTTCGTGCCGATGGATCGTTCCAGGTAAAGCAGGTGATTAAACAATTGGACAAGAAAGCGGTTGTTCAGTTACTGCGAAAAGACTTTGAACTGATGTTGGGCATTCCTTTCCGCAAAGGTGTTTATGAAGCCTGGCAGATGAATGATGAGCGCTACTTTGGTGTACCTCAAAAAAAGGAAACAGCCTATTTCATTACCGGTGCAGATTGTGCTTCTTTGCGAAGAATAGAGCTGGGTTCCAAACGGAAAAAGAAAGTGACGGTTGAAATGTGGGGCGATAATCTGACAACTCCGGACTCTGTAAAAGTAAAGCACTATACTTTCAACATGGTGATTGGTCTGAAAAAAATTGAACGCTGAAATGTTACTGGACAATTTCTATAGCATCGTAAAAAAAGAATTCACTCCGGCAGGAGGCAGTGCTGCTATTGCCATCGATGCTGATCATAAAATTCTGAAAGGTCATTTCCCCGGGCAACCCGTAGTGCCTGGCGTTTGCATGATGCAGATTGTACGCGAGCTAACCGAGTTGGCTATAAACAAGAAGTTGAAAATTGTGGAAGGCGATAATCTTAAATTCCTTTCCATTATCGATCCGCGACAAAACCGCGAAGTGGAGGTAACACTTACCACCAAAGAAGAAGGCGGTAACTATATAGTAAATGCTACATTGTTCGCTGGTGCTGTTACATTTTTTAAATTCAAGGGAACGCTCCAGGCCGTATGATGAACGAAGCATTTGAACAGCATAAGGTTTGTGTTCTTATACCCACCTATAACAACAACCAGACATTAGAAAATGTATTGCAGGATGTGATGCGGTTTACCACGCATATCATGGTAGTAAATGACGGCTCTACCGATAACACTGCAGATATACTAGCTAAATATCCAACCATCAGAACGGTACAATATACTAACAATCAAGGCAAGGGCCATGCGCTTCGTCTCGGTTTTAAAAAGGCTGTGGAGTATGGATATGATTACGCCATAACGATCGATTCGGACGGACAACATTTTGCGGAAGACCTTCCCAAGTTTTTGGAGAAGCTGAGGCAACATCCGAAGGCGATCATTATGGGCGCTCGCAATATGGACCAGGCGAGTGTACCGGGAAAGAGCAGCTTTGGACATAAGTTTTCGAACTTCTGGTTCAAGGTAGAAACCGGAGTACAGATGGGCGATACACAAAGTGGTTACAGACTATATCCGGTGAAACTGTTACAGAATTTCAGATTCATGACGAAGAAGTTTGAGTTTGAAATTGAAGTAATGGTCCGCGCGGTATGGAGCGGTATCGAAATCACCGAAGTACCGGTGCGTGTTTTCTATGCAGAGAAAGGTAAACGTGTTTCGCACTTCAGGCCGTTCAAGGATTTTACACGCATCAGCATTCTGAATACCGTGCTGGTTACGCTGGCATTGCTATACTATAAGCCGCGCGATTTCTTCCGGAGCATTAAAAAAAAAACTTCAGGCAGATAATTCGCGAACAGCTCTTCAATCCGGAAGAGTCTGATGCACTAAAGGCGAGTTCAGTAGGCTTCGGTATATTTATGGGCATTGTTCCATTGTGGGGATTTCAGCTTGCTATAGCCATTGCGTTGTCCATTGTATTTCGACTCAACAAGGCGCTGGTAATTATAGCGGCAAACATCAGCATCCCGCCCATGATTCCGCTGATTCTTTTTCTGAGTCACCGAACCGGGGCCGTGTGGATGGGCGATCAGGCCAAAACGATTTCCTTTACCAGTGGCATTACACTGGATATGGTACACAATAATTTTATACAGTATGTAGTGGGCGGCATAACGCTTTCCATCCTGGCAGGCATTGGTTTCGGACTGGTAACCTTTATACTCCTGAAATTTTTCAGGAAATGATAAACAAGAATATATATACCCGGAAAGGTATAGCACTATGGAGCAGATATTTTTAGCCATCTATAATTTTTTCAGAGAGCGTAAAAGGGTCTTCTGGATCTTCTTTATCTCTACACTGGCACTGATCGGCTGGAGTGCATCGCGGATAGAACTGGAAGAAGACATTACCAAATTTTTTCCGGACGATGCACGTGTTGAAAAGCTGAACTATATATTCCGTAACTCCAAGTTTGTAGAGCGCGTGGTCGTTATGGTCTCGATGAAAGACAGCACCACGCAACCTCAACCGGATAGCCTGGTGGTTTTTGCCGATTCATTGGTGGCCCGCATGGAACGCGATCTTCAGCCGTATGTAAAGAAGATCACTGCGCAGGTAAATGATGAAAAGGTAATGGAAGTTTTCAGCTCCGTGCAGCAATCACTGCCTATATACCTGGATGAAAAAGATTATATAGTACTGGATTCACTTACCCGTCCGGAGGTAGCGCGTGAGGTGTTACAGCGTAATTACCAGCAACTGATATCACCTTCGGGCATCGTTACCAAACGCATAATCGTTCAGGATCCGCTCGGTTTTTCGTTTCTTGCCCTGAAGAAATTACAACAGCTTCAATATGATGAAAACTTTGAGTTGTATGATAACTATATCATCACCAAAGATCATCGCCATATACTTTTCTTTTTGCAACCTGCGTATCCTCCCGCAGAAACACGACATAACTCGGAGTTCGTTGATGCACTGAATACAATCATTACCGAAACATCTGCAGGGCGTGATGACTTGATGGCTTCGTATTTCGGAGCTTCGGTTGTAGCGGTGGGTAACGCCAAACAATTGCGCAGTGATACCATCATTACCCTCAGCATCATGATGGTTTTGCTGATGGTGGTGATCCTCGGCTTCTTTCGCAAGAAACGCGTGCCGGTACTTATGATGGTGCCGGTGGTTTTTGGAGCACTCTTCTCACTTGGATGTATTGCCTTTTTACAAGGCACGTTGTCTATTCTGGCGCTGGCCGTAGGAGCGATTGTGCTCGGTATAGCGGTAAACTATTCACTGCATTACTTAACCATATTAAAACACGAGCATTCTGCCAAAGCTGTGATTCGTGAGTTGGCCAAGCCGCTCACCATCGGAAGTACAACAACGGTGCTGGCATTTTTGTGTCTTCAGTTTACCAATGCAACCGTGTTGGGAGATATAGGTTTATTTGCCGGGTTGAGCCTGGTGGGCGCTGCGTTGTGTTCGCTTATCTTTTTACCACACCTGGTGCGTGAAGATTTATTTGTGAACCACGCAACGAATAGTAAAGTTGAGCAGCTCACTGCATTTTCATTCGAGTCTAATAAATACCTGGTGTATGGTATACTTATTCTTACACCCTTGTTCTTCTACTTTGCCGGCAGCGTAAAATTTAATTCAGACATGAGCAAGCTGAACTTCATGAACGAAGAAACGCAACGTGCACAAACCCGTCTGGAAACCATCAGTAAATCATCGCTCACTGCGGTATATATAGTATCAGACGGAAATACACTTGAAAAGGCACTGCGAAGCAACGAGCAGGCAATGCCCGTATTGGACAAGCTGAAAGCGACAGGTCTCGTAACAAAAGTATCTTCCGTTTCATCGTTCATGATTTCGGATTCGTTGCAACAGGTTCGCATTGCCCGCTGGAATAATTTCTGGAACAGCAAGCGCAAAGAAGATGTTCAGAAAGCCGTGCATGAAGAAGGAGAGAAGCTTCACTTTTCTCCGAGAGTATTGCAGAACTTTGATACATTGATCGCACGTAAATTTCAACCGATACCTTCCGGTGAAGCGAATACACTGCGCACAGCATTCTTTGACGATTTCATTATTGAGAAGGATGGTATAGCAACGGTAATTACGCTAGCCAATGTAAAGCCCGAGAACAAAGCGATGGTATACCAGCAGTTGGAAAAAACACCTGCCCATGGTGTTGATCGCCAGATGATGACCAACTTGTTTGTGGAGTATATACATAGTGATTTTAATTTTATTGTAACGTTTACATCTATACTTGTTTTTGTCGCACTGCTCATTTCATACGGACGTATAGAGCTTACGTTGATCACCTTTGTGCCGATGCTCATTACCTGGATCTGGATCCTCGGTATTATGGCGCTGGCAGGTATCGAATTCAATATCATCAACGTGATGATCTCAACGTTCATATTCGGTTTGGGCGATGACTATTCCATCTTTACTATGGATGGTTTGCAACAGGAGTATCAAACCGGAAAGAAAGTACTGCCTACTATACGTACTTCTATTTTTCTTTCAGCTATAACAACGATATGCGGTCTGGGTGTACTCATCTTTGCCAAGCACCCTGCACTACGATCTATCGCGGCAATCTCTATCATCGGTATAGCATGCGTGTTCATTATGGCGCAAACCATCATGCCGTTTTTATTCCGCGCGCTGATTGCCAATCGAACTAAAAAAGGGTTTACACCCATTACGCTCTTCAGCTTTTTCAGAACGTTTGTTACGTATACGTTTTTTGTAGGCGGAGCTATACTGCTTACTGTTGTCGGGTTTGTTCTTAAACTTATCCCGATAGGGAAACAACGCATCAAGCTTATATACCACTCGCTGCTTAAAGCCTGTGCGTGGTTTGTTATCTATGTAGAGCCGAATGTGAAGAAGCGGATCATCGGTATAACTCCGGAAACATTCTCGCGACCCAGCGTAATTATTGCCAACCATACTTCTTTCCTGGATATACTCTTAACGGTGATGCTGCATCCGAAACTGATTCTGCTGACGAATCAATGGGTATGGGACTCGCCTATATTTGGTGGCGTGGTAAGACTGGCAGACTATTACCCGGTTAGTGAAGGTGCTGAAGACAGTGTTGATCGTTTGAGACAACGTGTAGAGGAAGGATATTCCATTGTTGTATTCCCCGAAGGATCACGCTCACCCGATGGAAAGATCAAACGCTTTCACAAAGGAGCTTTCTATCTCGCTGAAACATTTAATATACCGATTCGTCCGTTGCTGATTCATGGCGCAAGCGATGCTATACCGAAGGGAAGTTTTATACTGAACGAAGGACAACTCACGCTGAAATTTTTACCTCCTGTAGAACCTGCAGATACACGCTATGGTGAGAAGTATGCACAGCGCACCAAAGAAATCAGTCGTTATTTCAAGGTAGAATATAAAATCCTGGCAGACGAGATTGAAACACCGGATTACTTTGCCAAGAGACTTGTTACAAACTATATATATAAAGGTCCGGTGCTCGAATGGTATATGCGAGTAAAGCTGCGGCTGGAAAAGAACTACGCGCCATTCGAAAAACTGATACCGAAGAAAGCCGCTATACTCGATCTTGGTTGTGGTTACGGATTCCTCGGCTATATGCTTCAGTTCCTTTCGGAAGAGAGAACGATTACCGGTGTTGATTACGATGAACAGAAAATTGCCACCGCCAACAATGGTTATCTGAAATCAGAACGTCTCCGGTTTTTTTGTGGCGATGTTACTACGTTTCCGGTAGAAGGCTATGATGTTATTATCATCAGTGATGTGTTGCATTATCTGTCAGTAGAAGCGCAGGATGCATTGCTGGTAAAATGTTTCCGTGCCTTGAACCCGGGCGGTATGATGATTCTGCGTGATGGAAACGCAGACTTGCAGGAGCGCCACAAAGGCACAAAGCTTACGGAGTTCTTTTCAATCAAAGTGCTCGGCTTCAATAAGTCTCAAAATGAGTTGAATTTTATTTCAGGTAAGAAAATAAGACATTTAGCAGGAGAATACGGGATGAAAGTGGAAGAGGTGGATGATACAAAGTATACTTCCAATGTTATTTTTGTAATCCGGAAAAACGCTGAGTAAAGCACGGATAAAAGTTAGTTATAGTAATCGACCCAAATAGAAATGCAAGAGTACGATGTAATCATTATAGGAAGCGGTTTAGGCGGTTTGGCCTGCGGCACCATCCTGGCCAAAGAAGGCTATAATGTATGTGTGCTTGAAAAGAACAAGCAGATAGGCGGCATGCTCCAGACCTTTGCCCGCGATAAAGTTATATTCGATACGGGTGTGCATTATGTTGGCGGTCTCAATGAAGGACAGAATCTGTACCAGTTTTTCAAGTACTTCGGTATTATGGATAAACTGAAGCTGCGCAAGATGGATGAAGACTTTGTGGATGGTTTGATGTTCGCTGACGATCCTACGGTATATAAATACGCGCAGGGATATGATAACTTCATCCGCCAGATGCTTGAATATTTTCCGGATGAAGAACCTGCTATTCGCAAGTACTGCGAAACTATCCAGGACATCTGTAAAAACTTTCCGCTATACAATGTACAGGCCGGTTCGTATACCGATTCTGCGAAAGCTTACCAGACGGATACGCAGGAGTTCCTGGAATCTCTCACATCGAATAAAAAAATGCAAACTGTATTGGCGGGTACTAACCTGCTATATGCAGGCGATGCGTATAAAACTCCGTTGTTTGTTCACGCTCTGATTGTGAATCACTATGTAGAAAGCTCTTGGAAATTTGTGGATGGAGGATCGCAGATAGCACGACTGCTGGCGCGCGAAATTACATCACGTGGTGGTAAAGTTATCAAGCATGTAAAGATCGTGAAGCTGAAGGAGGAAGATCGCAAGATTGTATATGCCGAAGCAGAGAACGGTGATCGCTACTATGCAAAGACTTTCATCTCAAACGTGCACCCGCTGAAAACCGTAGAGATGACCGAGACGCAAATGATCAAGAATGCATATCGTTCGCGGTTGAAAAGTCTGGAGAGCACTATATCTGTGTTTTATGCCAACGTGGTAATGAAGAAAGATTCCTTCAAGTATATCAATAGCAACTATTACTATTTCGCTGAAGAGAATGCGTGGTGTGGCGATAAGTATACGGATAGCACCTGGCCACGTGGATATGCGTTGTTCTTTACCACGTCATCGCGCTCACCGGATTATGCAGAAGGCATCACCGTGATGTCCTATATGCGCATGGAAGATGTGAAGCAGTGGGAGACAACCTTCAACACAGTGTCGCATGAGACAGACCGTGGCGCAGACTACGAAGCTTTTAAACGGGAGAAGGCTGAGAAACTTTTTGATATGGTGGAGAAACATTTCCCCGGTTTTAAAGAGTCGATTAAATCCTATACATGTGCAACACCACTGTCCGCCCGTGATTACATTGGGACAGACGATGGCTCCCTGTACGGCTATGCAAAAGATTACCGCGAACCGTTGAAGACCTTTATAGCGCCTCAAACTAAAATCCCGAATCTGTTGTTGACAGGACAAAACATCAATATGCACGGAGTATTGGGAGTGACGATCAGCGCGATTATGACGTGCTCTAATCTTTTAGGTCTTGAATACTTGATTCAAAAAATCAGAGATGCTCAGAAAGTTAGCTAAGATCACCGGCTGGATATTTTTTACACTGGTCATTCTGATCGTGATCCTGTTGATCTATGTACGCAGTGTTGCTACGGTTGATCCTCCGGTACCGGCATCACTGGCTATACTTGATGCAAAAGTAGAACAACCGGATTCCGGATTATATACCATTGGTAATAACTGGTTTCGTAAAAGCGAGAGCGGCTTCTACGAACTATATGTAGAAGGTGCTCCCTTCGAACGTGGCGTGGTAAATGGAAAGCTTACGCACGAACTTGTGCAATACCAGGAAGACGTATTTACGGGGCAGCTTCATCGCCTGGTGCCTTCTTCGTTTTACCTGAATATACTGAAGTACTTTGTAGGGTGGTTTAACCGCGATCTGGACAAGCATATATCCGAAGAGTATAAACAGGAGATCTATGGAATTTCACAAGTAGCTTCTCACGATTTTGATGATATAGCACCACCGTATCAACGTATACTCAACTATCATGCAGCACATGATATAGGGCATGCGTTGCAAAATATGTCACTCGTAGGCTGTACTGCATTTGCCACCTGGGACTCTCACTCGGAAGACAGCACACTGATTATTGGTCGTAACTTTGATTTTTATGTTGGCGATGATTTTGCCCGCGATAAGATCATTGCATTTTATAATCCTGATAAGGGCTATAAATTTATGATGGTAACCTTTGGCGGAATGACCGGTGTACTTTCAGGTATGAATGCTGAAGGGCTAACGGTTACGATCAATGCAGCGAAATCAGATGTACCATCAGCATCCGCTACACCGGTCTCATTGGTGGCCCGTGAGATTTTACAGTATGCTTCTACTATAAAAGAAGCGTATGCTATAGCAGAGAAACATAAGATGTTTGTTGCCGAATCCTTCCTGATCGGCTCTGCTAAAGATGGCAAGGCTTCAATCATTGAAAAAACTCCGGAGGGAATTGATTTCTATGAATCACCAGGCGATCAGATTGTAAGTACAAATCATTTTCTGGGAAAGACACTTGGACAAACAGAACTCAACCAGGAACACATGCGTACGAGCGCGTCACCGTATCGCTACCAGCGTGTAGAGCAACTGTTGCAGCAAGACGGAAAAAACTCGGTGCTGAAAACAGCTGCTATACTGCGTAACCAGAAAGGATTAGGCGGAGCAGATATAGGCATGGGCAACGAGAAACTTATTAATCAGCTGGTGGCACATCACGGCATTATCTTTCAACCGGAGAAACGACTCGTGTGGATCTCAACATCACCGTGGCAACTTGGTAAATTTGTTTGCTACGATCTCAATAAAGTGTTTGCTAAAAAAATGACGAAGAATGAAGAGGTATATGAAGAAGCTCTGATCATTCCTGCAGATACATTTTTAACGACAGCAGACTATACACGCTATTCTAAATTTCATCCGTATCGTTTTCCGTTCAACCCGCGAACCGATATACAGCCCGATAGTCTCATAGCATGGAATCCGAATTCATATCATGCCTATATGCTTGCCGGTGACTACTATCTTGACCAGGAGCAATACAAAAAAGCCGTTGAAACCTATACGCTGGGATTGACAAAGGAAATTGCTACGTTGCAGGAGAAAGAGCATATGGAGAAGAATCGGAAGAAAGCAGAAGGAAAACTGAAATGATTCTGGGCACGGGCATCGATATTATTGAAGTTGAACGTGTAGCTGAACGTGTTGCCCGGAACAATGGCTTTACAGAAAAAGTATTCTCGCCAGCAGAGATTTTATTTTGTGAATCGATGTCCAACAAAGGACAACACTATGCTGTGCGTTTTGCAGCGAAGGAAGCATTTCTGAAAGCAACGGGAAAAGGCTTACTGGCGGGACATGATTTGTGTGAAGTTGAAATTGTGAGTGATGAACTGGGCAAGCCGGGAATCAGGTTGCATGGTAATTTTTACGAACAGGCAGTAAAAAACAATTGGAATAAAATACATGTATCACTCTCGCACCTGAAAGATATGGCGTGCGCAGTAGTTATTATCGAGCAATGAAACACACACCGGAAATAGAGTTCAGGCCAGCGGCCGAGATCAAAAGCTTTCAGGAAGAAAAACTGAAAGAACTGCTGGTATATCTGCAAAAGCATTCTCTTTTTTATCAGCGCCACTTTGCGAACAATAGTATAGATATAGCGGCTATCAAAAGCCTGGAAGATCTGCAGCGTATACCGCCTACTACAAAAGATGATCTTCAGCAGAATAACTGGGATTTTCTGTGTGCTCCGAAAAGTGATATTGTTGAATTTGCAAGTACATCGGGAACGTTAGGTAAACCGGTTACATTAGCCTTAACAGACAATGATCTGCACCGGCTAGCCTATAACGAATGTATTTCATTTGCCTGTGCCGATGGTACGCCCGATGATCTATACCAGTTGATGTTAACACTCGACCGTCAGTTTATGGCAGGTATAGCATACTACGAAGGCATACGTAAACTGGGTGCAGGTCTTGTGCGTGTAGGCCCGGGGTTGCCGGCCATGCAGTGGGAAACGATTGAGCGATTAAAACCGACAGCCTTGGTGGCAGTGCCATCGTTCATTGTAAAACTGATCGAGTACGCACGACAGAATGGTATAGATCCGAACAAGAGCTCCGTGAAGAAGGCTATATGTATAGGAGAGGGGTTGCGCACAGCAGCATTCGATCTGAACATTATTGGACAGAAGATTAAAGATGCCTGGAATATAGATCTGTACAGCACGTACGCTTCATCTGAAATGCAGACGGCTTTTACGGAATGTACCCAAGGAGCAGGTGGGCACCATCATCCTGAATTACTCATTGTCGAGATATTGGATGACGCGGGCAATCCTGTTCAAAATGGAGAGCCCGGAGAAGTTACCATTACCACGCTTGGTGTAGAAGGTATGCCCTTGCTACGCTATAAAACCGGAGATATAGCAGTGGCCTATACAGAGCCCTGCAAGTGCGGAAGAACAACGCTTCGTCTTGGGCCGGTGCTTGGTCGCAAGCAACAGCTCATCAAGTTAAAGGGAACCACCATTTACCCGCCCGGTATATTTGAATTGTTAAATGAAATGTCGTCCATTCGTGATTACGTTGTGGAGGCATCAACGGGAGAGTTGGGTACTGATGAATTGAAACTTCATTTGCTGGTGAGCGAAGAGATGAAAGACGATATTAAAAAGCGTCTGTCCACTATATTTCAATCGCGGTTACGCGTTGTGCCTGAAATATACTTTGCAACAGCACCTGAACTGGAGAAACTTCAGTTTGGTAAAATGGATCGTAAGATCCGCAAGTTCATCGATAATCGTAATATTTAGAAACAGCTATATATGCTGGTAGTGAATTCATCAGGAGTATATACCCTGATTTATATACTGGCCTAAAATAAGAAAAGGTGCCTCCCCACCTGGGAGCCACCTTAACTCTACTCTAACCTACCTGTCTGAGCAATTTAACCTAACCTACTACTTTTTCAAGCTCATCGATTTTAGTCTGAGCTTCAGATTTTCCAAGCGATAATGAAAGCTTATAGAGTTCTAAAGCTTCACGCTGTGTTTCTTTTTTCTTTCTTGGAGCAAACTTGGTACGGGAAGCCGCAGTTTCAAGAGCCGCAGCTTGTGCGAAGTACATGTCAGCCTGAGTTTTGTTTGCTTGTGCATTGATCTCAACAACCTTGTTCTCGAGGTTTGCTACATCCTGCTCGCGCATTTTAATCACGCCTTCTCTTTCAACAAGTGAAGAATCGCGTTGGCTTACAGTCATAGCCAGTTGTTGATTTTCAGAGCGCATCTTTTCAACTTCTGTTTGAAGGGAAGCAATTTGTTGTGTGCTTACTTCGAGGTCGTTTTTCAAACGCTTAATGGTAGCGTTGTAACCAGCCGAAGCTCCCTTGGAAGTCTTAACCGTTTTTTCAAGTTCAGCGATTTTAGTTTCGGTGTCTCTGATGTGACGGTTGATGGCCTGCAGGCGGCTTTTATAGTCTTTGTAAGAAGTACCTTCAACAACATCGGTGCGCAGCAATTGACGGCTTGCATCGATCGAGTCGATAAGAGATCCAACTTCTTCCAAAGTCGCAGCAGTTTGCTGACTCATTTGTAATTCAGTGCGCAGCGAGTCCACTTGCGCGCGGAGTTGTTCTTTTTCCTTGGTGCCACAACTCCAAAGCATACCTATAACGGGTAGTGCAAATACTATTCTTTTGATCATAGCCATATTTGTTTTATGTTCTGCCAAAGCCTTCTTCAAACTTCTGCACAAGTTGATCGGCCGATTCCGAAACGAAGGATGAACAGCTATATATGGCGGTTGATTTCGGTTTTATAGCTTTAAATGGATATACCCGAAAAAACAGGAGTTTCGCAACGTTGTGTAAATGTTACTCACATTGGGGATAATTCTGTGAAAAAATGAGGGCAGCCTTTTGGGCTGCCCGCTATATATACTGTATAAAGACTGCGATTACTTCGTCTCTTTCGCAATGAGCTTACCCAGCTCTTTACCAGCTTTCGCATAAGCTTCCTGCAGACGAACTCCGGTTTCGAAGTCCATACCCATTGCCTGGGCTCCTGGTGATTTCAACATAGTGATCTTGGCAATAACCTTAGAAGGATCAGCAGTCTCAACAACAGTGATCTCGGCATCTATATAAGCAGGCTTGCTGGCAACACCTACGTTAAAACCAACTTCTGTACGCGTTGTGTGAATGATGATGGTATACTGAGCTTTCTCATCTACAGTAGACATCTCGGAATGCTTGGACAACAGTTCGCGGAACTGCGGCTCAAAGCGCTCTTTGCGATCAGCAAACCATGCTGCCTCAAACTTGTCACCTCTGCCCGCTTCTTTTTCGTCAAGCTCTTTCTTTCTTTTTTCGATGTACGCTTTTTCAGCAAGGTCCTTTCCACCGATCAACATATTTTCATAGGTGAACTGAGTGTTTACAGATTTCTGACCTTTCAGTGGCTTCAGGCTTCCTTCTGTAATCTTGATTTTCTGGGCATAACTAGTCAGTGACACGGCCACCAACATGATGGTAAAAATTCTTTTTAGCATAGTTGATTAAGTTTTGTGTCAAGAAAAGTAAAGTTCTGCACTAACACAATAATGTTGACGGTATAAATAGAATATAAAGGTACACCCTTATTACATTAAGCGGGAAGTAATCTTCAAAATGGAAATGTGGTATAGGGTTATCCCGGAATTGGAAAATTTTTACGGCATAAAAAACTAAAATCTGCGTTTTTGACGTTAAAACGCACGAATTAATTTTTGTTACCAAAGTTGCAGTACCTGTGTCGTAGGGATTTTCCTTACTACACAACATAAAAACAAGGTAAACTATGAACACTTATTCTGCCTTCTTATTAGTCGCTTTCCTAGTGATTGTAAAGCCACTCTCTGCGATGACACAAACGGCTGCCGACAACGAGCGCATAAATTCTGAAATGTCTGCGTACACGCAATCGAACCCGGCATTCAGCAAAATCATTATACTCTCCAACAGCCTGGCAGGCGATAGCGTGGCAAATACCAATCGCTGCAGCGTGATATTGACAAAACATAACGATGGTAGTCTGAATCTTGACCTCGATCAGATCGATGTAACGAATGCTGCCGGCAAACTGAAGAACGAAAAAGTAGTTGTTCATATACTCAGCATGTCGAAGTTTGAAATTGATCTGTCATCACTGCCTTCCGGGATATACCAGATCAAAACAAAAGCAGGTTCTGTTACCGTAGAGAAGAAGTAGTGAATTGCTGACCGGTAAAAAGTGTAGATGAAAGTCTGAATATCTTCTACATGAAACGTTATAGTTAACCAGCTGTGCATTACTTTAGCGTATAGGTAAGCATCGCGCTATGCACAAAGTATTTACTACTACTCTTCTTATTGTTCTGAATGTTATTTGTTCTACTGCCCAGGTTAAAAACACACGAATCGTTGAGGCAGAAAGTTCGGGCGGCAAAGTCAATGTCGCATTCAATTCCAAAAACAGTCAGTATATAACGGCATCCCTCGGCAACGCCATTTATTATAGTGTCAATGGCGGTGCAGCATGGGAGCGAAGCGCGGCAACATTTCCCGCAGGTGCACATTCTGCATTAATTGCTGACAGCAAAGGAGATCTATATTACTTTCTGCAAACTGCAGAAGGTGGCGTTAATAAAATCATAAGCTATACCTCAGGCGATGGCGGAAAAACCTGGAGCGCAGGTGTACCCGTAAATGCTGAGTCTGCGAAAGACCAGGTGGCTCCGAACGCTACGCTCGATGATAAGAATAACCTCTACCTCACGTATATACAGTTCGACAAGTACGCGAGTAGCGATGCTAAATGCCTCTCGCATGTGCAGCTCACTACTTCTTCCAGCGGAAAGAAGTGGAGTACCCCACAAGAACTTTCGCAAAGCCCCGGAAATTGTATAGATGATCATAACACTGTGGCGGGTAGTACGGCTGTTGTAAGTTTCGATGGCAAAGAATACTGCACGTGGTCTAATCAAAATAAAATATACCTCGACCGTTCATTCAATGGTAAACTATGGCTGACAAACGATATAGCCATCATACGCCAGTCAGAAGGATGTGACGAAAATGTAACCGGGGGTAAGCGCTGCTCCAGCGCACCGGTTCTCTCAACCGATCGAAGCAAAAGTCCCTACAAAGGAAGTTTATATTTAGTCTGGTCAGACTGGATGCGCAGTGATCAGGACGTATTGTTTGTGCGCTCGCATAACTTTGGTGATAACTGGACATCGTTGCTGAAGATAAACGATGTGGAGGCAGGTCATCAATATAATCCCTGGCTTGCTGTAGATCAAACTACCGGGTATGTATATATACTATATTTCAATCGCGATGAAGAGGGAATGACGGATATATACCTTTCCTATTCAACCGATGGCGGTTCCAGCTTCAAGAATGTAAAGGTTAGCGAAAGCGCATTTAAAACAGACGGTGCTCTTAATGCGAGCTGCCACGTTGCAGCCGGTAAAGGAACCATTGTAGCTGTGTGGACAAGATCTGATCAGGGTAAAACAAGTATACTTACCACGACTATAAAACACGAAGACCTGGTAAAAATAAAATGATCGTTACCAGCCTATAGATAGATAAGCCGATAACGATTTGTATTTAGTGCGAATTTATTAGCAGTTTTTGCCGTCTACATCACAGGCTTCACCCGCAGTTAATTCCTGGCTTACTTCTTTAAATACCTGCATAAACGTATCGGATGATTGCGCTCCTGATACACCATATTTACTATTGATAATATAAAAAGGTACTCCGCTGATACCCAGCTTGGACATTTCTTTTTCCATGGCTTCGATAGATTTTAAAGCACTTTCATCTGCCAGGAGTAATTCTACTGATTCGCGTTCAAGACCAGCCTGTACAGCTACTTCGATCAGATTCTCATCACTTGTAAGATCAGTTCCATCTGTAAAATAAGCTTTGAAGAGACTTTCAACAACCGACAACTCTTTACCTTTTAACTTGGCAAGCTGTACGATAGCATGAGCTTTGCGTGTATTGGGCGATGTGTTTTGTTTGTCGAAGTTGAAGGTTAATCCTTCTGTTGCTGCAACCTGCGTGGTGTGATTGGTAATTTGATCGTAACGGTCCTCACTTCCAAATTTATCTACCAGGTAAGCTCTGTGGTTGGCACCGTGTGCAGGCATATGCGGGTTAAGTTCATAGGGATGATACTCTACTTCAAAAGTATATTCAGATGAAAGTTGCTGCATTGCTTTTTCAAGCCTGCGTTTGCCGATGTAACACCAGGGGCATACTACATCTGAAACAACATCGATCCTGATAACAGGCTTGTTCAACATTTTTATAGGTGTGTTCATGTATAGTTTCGTTTCAATAGCCAAACATGGATCACATTTCAATAGTTCAGCCCGGCTGCTGTTGCCANNTCATGAAATATCAAACCTTTATTGTACTTTTGTGCTCCCAGTTAAAAGAAAAATCCATATATAACATGACCGTAGACGAAAAACTCAAATTCAAGGTTAAAGACCTGTCCCTGGCTGCCTGGGGTCGTAAAGAAATCACGTTAGCAGAGGCAGAGATGCCGGGTCTGATGGCTCTTCGCGAGGAGTTTGGTAAACAAAAACCACTGAAGGATGCACGTATTGCCGGATGTCTTCACATGACTATCCAGACGGCTGTATTGATCGAGACACTGGTAGAGCTTGGTGCCGAAGTATCGTGGTCTTCCTGCAATATTTTCTCTACGCAGGATCATGCCGCGGCTGCTATCGCTGCTGCCGGAATTCCTGTATTCGCCTGGAAAGGCATGAACGAAAAAGAGTTTGATTGGTGCATTGAACAAACGCTCCACGCATTTAAAGGTGGCAAGCCGTTGAATATGATCCTGGATGATGGTGGTGATCTTACCAACATGGTACTCGATCGTTTCCCTGAACTTGTATCAGGCATCAGAGGTATATCTGAAGAAACTACCACCGGTGTACACCGTTTGGTAGAGCGCATGCACAATGGCAAACTTCCATTGCCTGCGATTAACATCAACGACTCGGTAACAAAATCAAAATTCGATAACAAGTACGGTTGTAAAGAATCTTGCGTGGATGCTATCCGCAGAGCTACCGATGTCATGATCGCTGGTAAAGTGGCGGTTGTAGCAGGTTATGGTGATGTGGGTAAAGGTTCTGCTGCTTCATTGCGTGGTGCCGGTGCACGTGTTATCGTAACAGAGATCGATCCGATCTGCGCGCTGCAGGCTGCTATGGATGGCTATGCCGTTAAGAAGATGGACGATGCTGTGAAAGAAGCTGACATCGTTGTTACGGCTACCGGTAACTTCAACATCGTGGTTGAGCGTCACTTCCTTAGCATGAAGGATAAAGCTATTGTTTGTAACATTGGTCACTTCGATAACGAGATCGATGTAGCTTGGCTTAACAAGAATGCGACAAAAGACGAGATCAAACCACAGGTTGATCTATATACCTTGAAGAGCGGCCGCCAGGTAATTCTGTTAGCGGAAGGTCGCCTGGTGAACCTCGGCTGTGCTATGGGACACCCTTCATTTGTAATGTCGAACTCCTTTACAAATCAGACACTCGCACAGTTGGAACTTTGGAATCATTCTGATAAGTATGAGAACAAAGTATATATGCTGCCGAAACACCTGGATGAAAAAGTAGCATCATTGCACCTGAAGAAAATTGGTGTTGAGCTTGATACACTTTCAGATTCGCAAGCCAAATACATTGGTGTTGAGGTGAAAGGTCCGTTCAAGCCGGATTACTATCGTTATTAATCAGTATTTGAAATTACTATATAGAAGCCCGCGGTTATGCTGCGGGCTTTTTGTTTACATAGCTTGTACAGTCGATTAACGGTTGCCCTGTGTGTTTATATTCCCTGGCGGGTTTCCTACCTTTGATCACACCTTCAATTGACACTTGCTATGAAAACTGCTTTTTATTGTTTGCTTATTTCCTTCATCGCATTAACCGGATTCAGAAATTACAACCAGGGAGAAAATATAGAGTTCTCGTGCATGAAAACTCATAAAGCTTCCAACACCTGCCATTTCAATTTCAAGGTAGATGGAGCCAAGTACCGTTATGTAGATATAGGATGCAAATTCAACAGCAAGCGCGATGAAGTGATTAAAAAAGCAAAAGAAGGAACCATCGCCCTCTCCAAAGACTGGAAGATAGAATGCCCCGAACCCAAAGAACAAAAAAACGAAGGCGGACTCAAATAGAGTATATATAGATATATCTCCAAATAGCATCAACACCCCCAACACATCAACACCTGAACACATCTCTCACGCTTGCATCCTGCGCTGGAAGTAAGGACGAAGTATAGCTCTGTCCAGCAAAATCCAGCCTACAATAATGTTAAGCATAATAATAATGTTCACAATGAGCTTACCATGAAGCGTAAGAGCGGGCAAATCTTGTTTGATAATCGTTTGTGGTAAAGCAGAGTCATCAAGACTGATGCTGGTGGTTCCGTCAAATACACCAGAGGCAATCAGCAGTGATGCAGCGCCAATAGCAGTAAGCACACCAATCAATAAAAATATAGCATTTCGTATAGACCATCGCGAAGGAGTTGGTGCCGGTGCAGTGTCAAGCTTTTGCATAACACGATCAGTAAAATCACGTGTGGGCTGCTCCAGCGTGGTATGTTGAAATATAGTATGCACCGAACGAAGTTCATCCAGTCGTGACCGGAGCAAAGCATTTACGCGAAGCTCATCCTCCAGTCTGGCTTTCTCCGTACCTGCGATGTTGCCATCCAGGTAATCCAGTAGTATATCTTCCTGTGCTTGTGTTAGTCTGTTCATGTTCCTACAAAGTTAACGCTTCGTGGTTCAATAATATTTTCAGTTCATCGGCCAGTCGCTGGCGGGCCCGGTGTATGCGTACCTTCACGGTATTGGCCTGCATACCGGTAATCTCTGCAATTTCCTCCAGCGAAAATTCATCCAGGTAAAATAACGTTAGTGCTGTGCGATCGGCCTCACTCAGCTTCGTCATGGCCTGGTTAAGATAGCGAGTCTTATCTGTTTTTTCCAGCGATACTTCACCTTCGTGGTTATAGGCAATCACCGTGTTATCTATACTCTGAAATACTTTATTGTTCTTTCTTTTATAACTGATGGAAGTATTGAAGACAATACGGTATAGCCAGGTAGAAAAGCGGGCCTGCCGGTTAAAGCCTGCCAGGTTTTGATACGCTTTGATGAAGGCATCCTGCGCGGCTTCTTCGGCCTCCGGTCTGTTTTGCAGAATCTTGAATGCAATAGTATAAGCATACTGCTTGTGCCGGTTTATCAGGTCGGCATAAATATTCTGCTCACCTGCCAGAATTCTGTCAATTAGCGGTAGATCCGGATCGAATATCATGTTGCGCGGTTTGACGCAGCTCGTTCAGCGGAAGTTACAGCTTCATACTATATTTTTAGCACCCTTATACCGGAATAACTTTTATGCGGAGGAAGTGTAACGTGCCGGTAAAAGCCTGCGTCAAAAGTGCAAATCTCAAATAACAAAGTATATGAATATCGAATTTCTGGCCATCATGATTCCAATCATCTCTATTATTGGATTCTTTATAATGATCATTTACCTGCGCAAGTATGAAAACACAGAACGAATGGCAATGATCGAAAAGGGCGTTAGTCCGGAGTTTCTTAACATTCGGAAAATACGGAATACATCTTTCCCATTGCGCGCTGCACTACTTCTTATAGGAGCAGGGCTGGGCTTGCTGTTCGGGCACATCCTGGAGCTTAACTTTAACCTGGAAGAAGAAGTAGCCTACTTTTCTATGCTGTTTATATTCGGAGGTATCGGCCTCGGCCTCGCCTATATTATAGAAGAGAACAAGAACGCCAAGGAGAAGCAAGTATAATTTCTATTTGATTGTCATAACATGTACAAAGGGACTGGCATATATATTGGCCAGTCCTTTTATATTTATACTCTGCGCTTCGTGGTTTCGCGATATAGCCTGTGTATATCGTGTGGTAAACGTACAGGTTTTCCAACACGTTGTAGAAGAATTCAACAGTAACGGCCTGGTATAAAAGAGCTGTATAAATGTAAGTGGTTGTTGTGCAGTAATTTATTGGCTTATACATGCCCCTGGCATATAATTGTATAATGTAGGTTAACAGAATGAATGTTTAACTTAATTTTTTAAAACCATGAAAAAAGTATTGTTCGTTTTCGCATTAGTTGCAGGTATAGGTGCAGCAAACGCTCAGGTAGCAAGTGAACCAGCTCCAGCAGCTACTGAGTCAACACAAATGCAGGATGAGAAAGTAAAAATTAAGGCAGAAGAACTTCCTCAAACTATCAAAAAACAATTGGAAGGTGAAGACTATCGCGGATGGTTGATCAACGCTGCTTACCATAACAAAGCAAAAAATACATACGAAGTTGAACTGAAAAACGGTGCTGAAACTAAGACTGTGAAGTTCGACAAAGAAGGTAAAAAGGTAGATTAATTCGCCCTTCCAAACAATCCCTATTTGTTAATTAAAGAAAGCCGGAAATTATTCCGGCTTCTTTGTTTATTTTCGGCCAAGTATGGCGAGTATCCTAGTAATTGAAGATGACCTGACCTTTTCCAGAATACTGGAAGGGTTTCTGAAAAAACATAAATATTCAGTTCAGCTGAGTCACAAGGGAAAGGATGGGTTAAAGACATTTACATCAGGAGTATTTGACCTGGTGCTGGTGGATTACCGTCTGCCCGATGCTACCGGTATGGATGTATTGCTGGATATAAAAAATACATCGCCCGATACACCGGTCATTATCATGACCAGCTTTTCAGATATACGCACAGCCGTAAAGGCGATCAAGGCCGGGGCTTTCGAGTATATAACCAAGCCGGTGAATCCGGATGAGTTACTCATGATCGTATCGCAGGCGCTGAAAAAAGAAAAACGAAAAGTTTCTGAAGTGGTAGCTGCTCCCGTGACGAGCAGTTCTTTTGTGCAGGGTAAAAGTGTACAGTCACAACAGTTACATGAGTATATACGCCTGGTAGCACCTACCGATATGTCGGTGATAATAGAAGGTGAAAGTGGTACCGGAAAAGAATATGTAGCGCGTTCGATCCACCAATACAGCAAGCGGGCATCACAGAATTTTGTAGCTGTAGATTGTGGTGCACTATCAAAAGATCTTGCGGCCAGCGAATTGTTCGGCCATGTGAAGGGCGCCTTCACCGACGCG
>DJFR01000083.1:0-33505 GCA_002432545.1 Flammeovirgaceae bacterium UBA5867
CAGCCAGTGACAAACCTCCGAATAGGAATATAGCTTCCGGATCAGTGTGTACTACCGTTTCAGCGAGCTTCATGCCGAGTATACGCCCGGTATATTCAAATGCTGCTAATGCAACAACATCGCCACGAACGGCAGCTTCGGTGATCATCTTGGTAGTAAGATTATCGAAGCTGATACCACGGAGTTCACTTGGCTCGAGGTGATCGGCCAGTAATTTATATACTGTACGTTTTATACCGGTAGCCGATACATACGTTTCAAGACAACCACGTTTACCGCAGTTACAGAAACGACCTGCAGGATTTACGGAAGTATGTCCTACTTCGCCTGCTATACCATGTTTACCATTGAGAAGATGACCATTGCATACAAAGCCACTTCCAAGCCCCGTCCCTAATGTAATCACCACAAAGTCTTTCATGCCCTTGGCAGAGCCATATACCATTTCACCAACAGCTGCAGCATTTGCATCGTTTGTTACAATGGCCGGTATATCGAACTCTTCTCTGAACATATCAGCCAGCGGAATTATACCTTTCCACGGAAGATTGGTAGCGCGTTCAATTGTTCCTTTGTAGTAATTTCCATTCGCTGCACCTACGCCTACACCGATCACTTTGTGCGCAAATGAAATGGTGGTCATCGCTTTACGAAGAGCTTCTGCAAGGCCACCGAAGTAGTCTTTGAACTCTTCATACTCAGTTGTTGAAATGCTGCCCTGGAAAACAACATTACCATCGCGATCAACGATACCATACTTGGTATTCGTTCCTCCGATGTCGATTCCAATGGTTAGTTCTTTCATGGTAAATTTGAATTATTGATTGGTTTGGTTGCTTCGTTTCCTTTAGATCGACAGGATCTTCGCGATACGCATCGACTCTTCGTCTATCTCGTGGTGGCTCTGCATAATGGTATCAAAATCATTATACACGATCTTGTTATCTTTAATTCCCACCATCACATCACTCTTGTTATTCAGTAACCCTTCTATCGCTGCTATACCCATGCGACTCGCCAATACGCGATCGAAATAGGTAGGAGCACCGCCACGCTGAAGGTGGCCAAGTACCGTTACTTTAATATCAAAGTATGAAGAGCGTTCCGCTACTTTCTTTGCCAAGGTATGGGCATCACCGATCTTGGATCCTTCTGCCACTACAACAAGATTTGACTTCTTGCTTGTTTCCTCACCTTCACCTAATTTTTCGTAAAGTTCATCGAAGGTCATAGTCTCCTCCGGTATAACGATGGCAGCTGCACCTCCGGCTATACCACTGTTGATAGCTATATATCCCGAGTGGCGTCCCATCACCTCGATAAAGAAGAGACGGTTGTGGGAGAGGGCTGTATCGCGAATCTTATCGATCGCTTCTACTGCGGTGTTGGTGGCTGTATCATAACCAATCGTATAGTCTGTACCCGACAGATCGTTATCGATCGTACCCGGTATACATATAGAAGGTATACTAAATTCCTGATAGAATTTGTGCAGGCCGGTAAATGTACCATCGCCACCAATAGCAACGAGTGCATCTATACCTTCACTTCTTAATTTACCTAAAGCTTTCAATCGGCCTTCCGGTGTACGGAATTCTTTGCTGCGTGCTGACTTCAATACTGTTCCGCCACGTTGCAGAATGTTACCGACAGAACGTGCATCAAGTTGTTCAAAGTCTCCTTCAATCATCCCTTCGTAGCCGCGCAGGATTCCGACACAATCAACTTTATAATATGCGCAGGCGCGCACTACGGCACGGATGGCTGCATTCATTCCTGGAGCATCGCCACCCGATGTGAATACTCCGATCTTCGAAATTTTATTGTTCATCTGGTTGAAAAATCCATCAAAAATAATGTACTGTTAATATTTTGCAATCAATTAATTTATCATTCAGATTTCAATCGTTTGAAATAATTGATTAGCCCGTTTGTTGAAGAGTCGTGAGAGGCGATTTCTTCAGCAGCCGTCAGTTCGGGAAGTATTTTCTTCGCCAGAACTTTTCCAAGTTCAACGCCCCATTGGTCAAAACTGAAAATGTTCCAGATGATTCCCTGGGCAAAAATCTTGTGCTCATATATAGCAATGAGACTTCCCAATGTTTCCGGTGTAAGCTTCCTGAAAAGTATACTGTTGCTTGGTCTGTTACCATCAAACACGCGGAACGGTGCATGAAATGCTATAGCATCTTTATCAAGTCCTGCCTTTGAAAGCTCGGCTTCAACTTCTTCCTGTGTTTTACCGCGCATCAGTGCTTCGGTCTGTGCGAAGTAATTGGAAAGTAATTTATCATGATGATCGCTCAGCGGATTATGACTGATAGCGGGAGCTATAAAGTCGCACGGTATAAGTTTAGTGCCCTGGTGTATAAGTTGGTAGAACGCATGCTGTCCGTTGGTACCTGGTTCACCCCAGATGATAGGACCGGTCTGATAATTTACCGGGTCACCATTCCGATCAATTGATTTACCATTGCTCTCCATGTTACCTTGCTGGAAGTACGCAGCGAAACGATGCAGGTATTGATCGTACGGTAATATAGCTTCGGATGCTGCACCGAAGAAATTATTATACCATATACCGAGCAGTGCGAGTACCACCGGTATATTTCGTTCGAACGGTTCACTCTTGAAGTGATTGTCAACCACGTGTGCACCACTCAACAGCTTCTCAAAATTTTCAAAACCAATGGTACATGCTATCGATAAACCGATAGAAGACCAGAGTGAATAACGACCACCAACCCAATCCCAGAAAACAAACATATTCTCCGGTGCTATACCAAACTTGGTAACTTCTTTCTGATTGGTAGATACCGCTACAAAGTGTTTGGCAACTTCACCTTTACCACCGGTTTTTTCAAGGAACCATGCGCGTGCTGATTCAGCATTCGTCATCGTCTCCTGCGTTGTAAATGTTTTGGATGCAATGATGAATACCGTTGTCTCCGGATTAACACGTTTTACAATTTCGGCAATGTGTGTTCCGTCAACGTTGGACACAAAGTGAGGTGTTATATTTTTCCAATAGGGGCGAAGTGCCTCTGTTACCATATAGGGGCCGAGGTCTGAACCTCCTATACCTATATTTACTATATCCGTAATCGCTTTACCGCTATAGCCTTTCCATGTTCCGTTAATAAGGTTGGATGAAAATGTTTTCATCTGGTTCAACACGTTATTAACATCCGGCATAACATCAGCACCCTCTGCGAGAATCGGTGTGTTCGAGCGGTTACGCAAGGCTATATGCAATACCGAGCGGCCCTCTGTCTGGTTGATCGCTTCACCCCGGAATAATGCATCGATAGCGTCCTGCAATTCAACTTCCTTCGCGAGCGCTACCAGCTCTTTCATTACTTCCTCGTTGATTATGTTTTTGGAATAATCAACCAGAATGTCGTTGAACTTAAGATGAAACTTTTCAAAGCGACCCGGATCTTCTTCAAACATTTCACGCATGTGCGTTGCCTGCATGTGAAGGAAAAGCGCTTCAAGTCGCTGCCAGGCTACGGTTTCTGTTGGATTCTGGTTTGGTAACATAATTTTGAAAAATTAAGAAGTGCGAAGATAGAGTTTATGCGTAAAAAGCCTAAAGCCTGTACTTTTTTAACCCGAAACCAATCTTGAATCTTAACAATCTTCCAATTTTCTAATCTTATAATCTTCCAATCTTTAAAAATGAAAAAGCCCGAAGTACAAGACCTCGGGCTTTCTATTAAAACGTTTAACACGCGAGTTACTTCTTGAACTTACTCACGAGCATGGCGAGTTTCTCTTCCATGCTAACCTCTTTCTCTTTCGGTTTGTTGTTGTCTTTTCTATTGCGTTGTTGTGACGGCCCGGCAGCGGGCACCTGATCGGCAAACGGATTACTCTTCATCGAGAGACCGATACGCTTGCGCGGAACATCAACTTCAACTACGGTAACTTTTACTTTCTGCTGTACGGTAACAACTTCCTTCGGATCTTTAATAAACTTGTCAGACAAATGGCTGATGTGAACCAGACCATCCTGGTGTACACCTATATCTACGAAGGCACCAAAGTTGGTAACGTTGGTTACTATACCAGGCAGCGACATGCCTATCTTCAAGTCAGCAATGGTATTAACACCATCAGTAAAGCTGAAGATCTCGAATGTCTGGCGCGGATCGCGTCCGGGTTTTTCAAGTTCCGAGAGTATATCTGTTAAGGTTGGCAGACCAACTTTTTCAGTAACATATTTCTTCAGATCAAGTTGTCTGCGCAGTTCCGTACTACTCATCAGTTCTTTTACAGAGCAACCCAGGTCTGATGCCATCTGTTGTACGATCGGATAACTCTCCGGGTGTACAGCGCTGGCATCGAGCGGATTTTCTGCTTCGCGAATGCGCAAGAAACCGGCAGCCTGCTCGAATACTTTTTCGCCGAGGCGCGATACTTTCATCAGCGATTCACGGCTCTTGAACGGTCCGTTCTGGTTACGGTGTTCTACTATATTTTTAGCAAGCGATGGACTCAATCCGGATACGTAGGAGAGGAGCTCTTTGCTCGCTGTGTTTACTTCAACACCCACCGAGTTCACGCAACTCATCACCACATCATCAAGACCTTGTTTGAGTTTAGTCTGATCAACATCGTGCTGGTATTGTCCTACACCGATCGACTTCGGATCAATCTTAACAAGTTCTGCCAGTGGATCGGTAAGCCTTCTTCCGATCGATACAGCACCTCGTACGGTAACATCTTTATCCGGGAATTCATCGCGGGCAACTTCCGAAGCAGAGTATACCGATGCTCCGCTTTCGTTCACCATAACAATGATAACCTTGTTGCCGAGACCAATTGATTTGGCAAACGCTTCTGTTTCGCGTCCAGCCGTACCGTTGCCTATAGCAATGGCTTCAATATCATATTTCTCGCAAAGTGATTTAATGAGTGCTGCAGACTTGGCTGTCTCGCGCTGAGGCTCGTGCGGGTATATTACATCGTGATGCAATAATTTACCCTGGCGATCGAGACAAACCACTTTACAACCGGTTCTGAAACCAGGGTCAAGTGCCAGTACATTTTTTTGTCCGAGGGGTGCGGCCAGCAAAAGTTCTTTCAGGTTGGAAGCAAATACTTTGATCGCTTCTTCATCAGCTTTCATCTTCGATTCCATGCGCACTTCTGTTTCCAGTGACGGACGAAGCAGACGCTTGTAGCTGTCTTTTATAGCAAGGCGTACCTGTTCGGCAGCTGCGTTCTCACTCTTTACATACTGACGCTCCATCGAGCTGATGGCCTGTTCTTCAGGCGGGTATATATCCAGTGCAAGTATACCTTCTTTCTCACCTCTGCGCATAGCAAGCAGGCGGTGTGACGGAGTCTTAGATATAGGTTCAGTCCACTCAAAGTAATCTTTGAATTTCTGTCCTTCCGCTTCTTTACCTTTTAGTACGCGCGACTCAACGGCACCTTCGCTCCAGAATATCTCACGAACATTTTTACGTGTATCCGGATTTTCACTTACCCATTCCGCCATGATATCGCGTGCACCATCCAATGCTTCTTCAAGACTTGCGACTCCTTTTTCAGAATCAACAAACGACTTGGCAAATTCATCGAGGTCGAATTTCTCCTGGTCGAACAAACGTTGTGCGAGTGGTTCAAGACCTTTCTCTTTCGCCACACTGGCGCGCGTTTTACGTTTGGGCTTATATGGAAGGTAAATATCTTCCAGTTCTGCGAGTGTTTCGGCTACCACGATCGAAGACATCAGTTCTGGTGTAAGCTTACCTTGCTTTTCAATTGAGCTGATGATGGCTTCTCTGCGCTTATCCAATTCACGTAACTGTTCGATACGATCGCGGATGTTGGCAATCATTACTTCATCCATACTGCCGGTCATTTCTTTCCGGTAGCGTGATATGAAAGGAATGGTGGCACCTTCAGCCAGCAGGTCACCAACAGCTTTGACATTCTTGAGGGGTTGTGAGAATTCTTTTGCAATCTGTTCAACCCACCGTGCGAGATTCTCTAGTTCCATAATTTTAAACAGGTCGGCAAAAATAGAAGAAGGAATGTAACCTGCAATACTGTATTTTTATCCGCATTTAACTTTCGATATGACGAAGAAAAAGATAGCCCTTGTGGCTCACGACAATAAGAAGAAAGAGCTCATTCAATGGTCGAAGCAACATCGTGACAGCATGGAAAAATTTGAGATTTATGCTACCGGTACAACGGGACGATTGCTTGAACAGGAATTGCAACTGCCTGTACACATGCTCCACAGCGGACCGTTGGGAGGTGATCAACAGATTGGTGCACTCATATCAGAAGGGAAGATTGAAGCGCTGGTTTTTTTCTGGGATCCGATGGAGCCACTGCCTCACGATCAGGATATAAAAGCGTTGCTGCGCATTGCTACGGTGTGGAATATCCCGATTGCCTGCAACCGCTCTACAGCCGATCTTTTATTTTCAACTCCAACACTCTTATACGATTATGAGCGTGTTAAACCAGATTTCTCAGCGTACCAGACCCGAAAACTGTAATTAATTATTTCGCGGAGCTCTTGAAAATTAAATACAACGTTGTAAGTTTGCGCTCCCATTTAGAAAGATGGCGCGGTAGCTCAGGTGGTTAGAGCGTTGGATTCATAACCCAAAGGTCGGGGGTTCAACTCCCCCCCGCGCTACACAACATTAAAAAGCCTGGAATTGTAAAGATTTCAGGCTTTTTTGGGTTTGAAGTGATTCTGTTCACCACATCCTCGAAATCCTCACAATTTCAAGGTTTCTAATATTCGACTAATCGAGCTTGTTCGAACCGCTCATCCCTTATAACTATAAATCGATTCCGATGAATATATACTTGCAATAAGGTATACTTGTAATAGTGTATTTGTAGTATGTCATGGTAAAAGATGTATTGCGTTAGATATATAGTACAAATGAACCTCCTACTATATATGTGTAATTCTATTGCGTCTCCTTTATTTTAAGTGAGGTATACATTATACGTGGTAATTTTGCCTTTAGAGAAACTGTTTTATTTAAATAGCAAAGGACATTTGAAATCCACTTGAGAAAATAATGATATAATTTTGAGATGCTTATATTACGTGGATATTTAACAGTTCAGAATATGCAAGCGTTGCAAGCAATATTTCCGGAGAGACTACTAAGAACAAATATGATAAAGGCGATTCAATTAACATGTATTTTGATAATTCTGTCCACAGGTCAGATAATGGCTCAATCGACAAATGAATATCCACATTGTAACTGTATTGAGAGAATAGATGAACAATATCAGTTGACCTGTGACGGCAATCAAATTGTTGTGGGGCAATATGTCAATGGATTGAAATCAGGAAAATGGACGACTAAGACGATAAACGGTATTGTAATAAAAAACGCTGAGTACGTTGACGGAAGATTAAATGGAAAATATGAATTATTCCATTATGATGGTAAACCCAAACTTGTTGCGAGTTTTGTAGATGGACGGCAAGACGGGGCTTGGCAATACTTCAATGAAAAGGGAAGAATAATTAAAATGGGAAAGTATCAGTCTGGTAATCCAGTAGGTACCTGGACCATTTTTGATAAAGGAGGAAAGAAGGCCGTTGCCACATACGACTTCGATAATAAGAATTCATCTAACTCTAACGTTCAACCTTATTTCAAAAACGGTGGAATTGAAAGGGATGATCAAAGTGGCGAATGGTATATTATTCATTATCCCGAGAGAAATCCCCAATCTGGAGTTCAGCCATTTGGAGGTTATGCGTTAGCGTGCGATTTTTTTATTAAGCACATGACGATACCAACAACAATGATGGACACGTATACAAATTTTAATTTTAACGTGAAACTAAACGTTGAGAGTAATTCTCTAAAAAGTATTAGTTCAGCTCATGTTGACAGGATTTCATATAACTCTAAACTGCCAACACTTCCTTTTATCGTTGAAACGAATCCTCCGGCAAAACTTAAAAGAATTGACCATAACAAAAAAAGTATTGATTTATTAAGAGAGAACATCGAGGAAGTAACAATGTTGATGGGACCATGGATAGGTGATTCATCAGTTGATATTTACGTTCCCTTTGTACTGAATGATATAAAGAGATACTAAGATATACTGTTTGTAATAAGTAGTTTCACAACCCTTCGCCTCACGCTATAAAAGTCTTGATTTAATTATATGAAGAAAAGGTTCGAATTATCGAGCCTCCAGTCTACATTCAATTAAAAGCCTGAAGTCGTGAAGATTTCAGGCTTTTATGGTTCGGAGTAATCCTGTTCGTTCAAATGAGTCTTCGAAATCCTTGCATTTTCAAGGAAGCGTGTTCGAGCCTCTCATTGATTCAAGTATAGTACGGACGAATATATATATGTAAATAAGTATTCGGAATATATCAGAATACTAAATATTTCACGTTTTTTAGAATTACCGTTAACAATTGGCTAACCTGATGTCGCGTATATTGAGAGTATATATACGAATGTCGTTATATTTTCAATTCCTACTAAGGCAATTATCCGCTATAATGTAGACCTCGCTTGGGCGCTGCGACATTTAATGCCCCATTTTTAGATTCTTTTATCACCTCTCACCGGTTGATAAATCTTACCTTCAGCCCCACAGATCAGGTGCTTAAAATGCTGTTGCCTGATTGGTGTTTTTAAGTACAGTTTTATATGATCAGTTTACCTGTGTATGAAGCAAAAAAATAAAACATTCTTATACCAATGAAAATGGGAATAAATTACTTGGGAAAAAATGCATTAAGCATCTTGATAACATGTTGTCTCTCCTCCAATATTTTTAGTCAAGACATCTCATCCAAAACAAAAATTGAAAAAGCATTACCTTTTTCGAGTGCGGCAGTAACCCTGATGCCCTCGTGGATAAAGGACCGTGAAAATTTGAATACTGTCTATTTGAAATCTCTCGATCCCGACAGATTGCTGCACAACTTCAGGGTAAATGCAGGCCTGCCTTCAAATGCCAAGCCCTTAGAGGGTTGGGAAGCTCCCTTTATAGGATTAAGGGGACATTTTACCGGACACTACCTTTCTGCAATTTCAAACCTGGTAGAAAAATATAAGGATACGTTGTTGACGAAACGATTGAATTATATAGTGCATGAGCTATACAAATGTCAACGTGCCATGGGAAACGGATATCTCAGTGCATTTCCTGAAAAAGATTTTGATACCCTTGAAAGTAAATACGGTGGTGTTTGGGCGCCTTATTATACCTATAATAAAATTATGCAAGGCTTGTTAGATGTATACAGTCGTACAGGGGACAGAGGAGCTTACGAAATGGTTACGGAAATGGCTGCGTATGTGGATAGGCGAATGAGTAGACTGGATGAAGAGACCATAGAGCGTGTATTGTACACGACTGAAGCAAATCCCCCTAACGAACCAGGAGCGATGAATGAGGTTTTGTATAAACTATATAAGGTATCAAAAGACCCCAAACACCTGGCACAGGCAAAAATATTTGACAGGGATTGGTTTATTGTTCCTCTATCAAAAAATGAAAATATTCTGAACGGACTGCATTCCAATACACACCTGGTGCTTGTAAACGGTTTTGCTCAACGATATTCAATAACCGGAGAAACGTTGTATCATGATGCTGTGGTAAATTTTTGGACGATGCTTATAAATCAGCACGCGTTTGCTAATGGATCAAGCAGCGGTCCGCGTCCGAATGTAACAACACCTACGTCTCTTACATCGGAGCATTGGGGCGTGCCTGGGCAACTTAGTAATACAATGACAAACGAGATTGCGGAATCATGCGTATCACATAACACGCAGAAACTAACGTCAACTCTTTTCTCATGGAGTGCCGATCCGAAATTTGCCAATATTTACATGAATACTTTTTACAATTCGGTTATGGCGCTGCAAAGTGGACGAACGGGAGCCTGTGTATATCATCTGCCGTTAGGATCACCCCGGAAAAAAGCTTTTTTAAAAGACAACGACTTTCGTTGCTGTAATGGCTCCTCTGTTGAAGCTTTTTCATCTCTCAATTCAAATATATATTTTCATAATGATTCAACTTTATGGGTAAACCTATATGTTCCCTCTAAAGTGCATTGGGATAAAAAAAATATAGATCTGATTCAAAACGGTAATTTTCCAATGAACCCAAAAGTTGAGTTTACATTGCGAGCAAAGAAGAAGTCAGATTTTACGCTTAAGTTACTCGTGCCTGCCTGGGCAAATAAGGTCGATATTTACATTAACAATATAAAGCAGGATATTATAACATCTCCTAATTCATACATCAGCTTAACTCGTAAGTGGAAGAATAATGACCAAATTACATTGATGTTTCATTATGAGTTTTACGTAAAGCCCACGCCCGATGACAAAAATGTAGTGTCAATATTTTATGGTCCTACTCTGCTGGCTTTCGAAAGTGCTTCGGAATTGATATTAAAGGAAAATGTTGAAAGCATTCTAAAAAATCTTTCGATAACAGATAATAATCAAATCTTTCAATTGCGTAACGGTGGAAAAACGTACAGGCTTAGACCACTATATGATATAGAAGCTGAGCCTTATGGTGTATATGCCACTATAAGAAATTATTAAGATGAACATAGCGTCTTGTAAAAAAAAAGAAGGAACTGAAAGCCTGAAATCGTGAAGACTTCAGGCTTTTCGTTTATTTATTTGTGATACTAGCTTCTTATATAGGGACTGGGTGTAATCGGTTTTTACTTGCTGTTGAGTAGTTGAACCGTCATTTTACTTTGTGGTTCAATCTTATATTCTCAGCCAGACAACAAACTAATATCTTTGGTTGATTTACCCTATATATATACTAAAGAGCAAGCATTTTCCTGCACCACGCTTCAGCAGAATCCACATCAGCGAATAGCTCGATGATGAGAGGATCCTTGCGTCTCTCGTGCTCTTTTATGAAATGTTCGATGTTTATTGCTGCAAAGATATCCTCAGACATTACGAGCGCAAGGTATTGAAGACCGCTTGCATTGATTTGTATATTCCAATATTCATTTGTCCATTTCACGTCATCATCATCAAAAATCTCCGACTTCCTCAGATCTGTTAGCCAGGCAACTTTTCCATACTCTGCAACTTTCTCCGGTACACATTTAATCCCAAACTCGCAGAAGCCTCGATAGTCTTGCGATGTTAGATACCCAGTACACGTTGCAAGAAAACATGGAATAGAGGAGTCGAAATCCAGTGTGATACCATCTACCTCGTGAAGTCTTTTGATCATAATCTTTGTGTTTAATTTGTGAGTGCAAATATATAGGTCTATAGGTAGTGGTGTTATTGGATGTTTGTTCGTCTGATGGTATTTTTATACACAGAACCTATTACGTATTTATACAGTTGTTTTTTGTTTTGGTTTTGTTAAGCATGAGCATGTCTCGATCTAAACAAAAGATCTACTGAGTTTAACATTGTATAGCGATTTGCAATGCCGGGTATGACGCGCTAAAAACGCATACTGTGCTCAGGTTATATTGTATATATATTAATTTTAGCGCTACTATAGTTAATTACTTCTGAGTTATTATTTTTCTTTCAAATTGATAATCAACAATTCTAACATTTAAGTAAGTACCCTACCGAATGGTTAGTACTTTTATAAAATTTTATAGTTCCATTACTTTGAATGATAATTAAATGAGTAAGTATATGTCGCAAGAAGAGAAAAACAAGCAGATAGCAGTTACAGCGTATCAGAAAATTTTCGGTGATCTGGATGTAGCCGCTGTTGATGAATATATACACAAGGACTTTATTCAACACAACCCGACAATAGCTGGTGGCCCTGAGGGAGTAAAGACACTTGTAAGAATGCTTAACTCTCAAGGTGTACCTAAGCAAAAACTTGGATTTAAACACGTTGTTGCAGAAGGTAATATCGTTTTCCTTCATTCACGTTACGAAATGGCGGGGAAGGAGTGGAGGTTTATTGATATTTACCGTATAGAGAATGATAAATTAGTTGAACACTGGGATGCTATGATGCAGATGCCCGATGTGAGAGCAAATAACAATTCCATGTTCTAAGGATTTTGTGCGTTAATTGAAAAAGCTATAGGGAATATTCTTGTGATATACTCCCTATAGCTTTTGGAATTTTAGGATCATCAACGTCTTTTCTAATTATACTTGATAGTATAGGCGTAGCAGGTCAAAATAAAAGCGTGCAAATTTATTGCCGCTTACCCGGGCTCTATCGGTCTATCTCAAGTATAACAAGAGCATGTGCAGGAAGTGACACTTTTCCATTCTTTATATAGATGGACTTTGTAATGGGCACTACACGGTTGGGCTGATCAATATCATTAAATGCATCGGGGGAATCTCCGGAGAGAATTGTTGCAGAAACTTTCGTTGCTATATTGCCAAGCCCCAGATCGCAGCTGGCTTCCAGTTGTGGGTGTTTATTGACCAGTGCAATTACGAGTCGTTTTTTGTCGTTACTACATGTTACAATACAATCAACTGCCGGAACGGCATTTTTGTTATTCCGTATTGAATCAGATTGTATTGAAAAGCTTAGTACATTCGGTTGTAATTTATTTGCATAGAGACTTAGTACATGGTATGTGGTACGTTTTACAATTCCATTTGGGTGAGCAAACAAAGGTCCTCTGGTATTTACAACGGGGGCCATACACGCCATAACCACATAATCTGAATAACGCAGGCAGGTATTTAAAAAACAGGCTGAGAAAAGCGCATCTGCCATTGTATAAGTAGAGTTAATATCATTCTTATCGCGAGCCTTTACATCATGGCCGTTAATTCGGTCGCCTTGCCCAGGATGATGCCATCCCCTGAGATTCCATTCGTCATAAGCGATCTTAATCCTGTTGGCGTACCCAGTTTTCTTCAGAATGTCAATTGTTCTTTTAATCTGTTTTTCAGGATCTATAGTATACATCATACAAGTGAGATAGTCCGAAGGTTGGTTCCGTCCACTGAGTGGATCCCAGTAGCCGTGTATAGATACATAATTTAAGTGTTGCCCGGCTCGTTGGAGTAAAGGCTTAGTCCAGTTACTGTCAGGTAAAGCAGCGGCCAAAAGTTTAATCGAGTGATCAACATTGAACATCAACTTTGCTGATTCGCGGACAAAGTAGCCCCAGTCGTCAGATGTTTTTGCTCCCAGTTCCCAGGAGCCATAATTTTCATTTCCAATACTCCAATATTTAACGTTATAGGGTTCCGCATGTCCGTTGGCGATGCGCTTTGCTGCATATTTTCCTATTTTGAGGTTACAGTATTCCACCCAGTCACTCATTTCCTCAGGAGTTCCGGTACCAGCATTTGTACATATATAGGGCTCTGCATCTATTTTTCTGCACCACGCAATATATTCATCGGTGCCGAAAGTATTTGGATCCTCAACGTGCCACGCTTTGTCATACGTTGGAATTCGATTCTTACCTACTCCATCCAGCCAGTGATACGATGAAACAAAACACCCGCCCGGCCATCTTACAATGGGAACTTTCATTTCTTTTAACGCGTCAATAACATCTTTGCGGAAACCCTGATCATCGGATAGCTTTGATGTAGGCTCAAATATTCCTCCATAAATCTGCCGGTGAAAGTGTTCTATGAATTGTCCAAATATCATTCTATCGTAGACTCTGTGGTTCGCACTTAGATCAATCCGCAGGGTGGCTTGCGGCTGAGATTGAGAATTGCCTTGTAGTGAAATGAGAAGCAACGAAATACAATAGAAGCTATGTATATATATACATAGCCTTGAATATTTTTTGTCAGTCATAATTTTTTTTGATGCAATATCAGTATTGCTGGCAATCAAAGATTATAATTATGATCCAAAATAGATAAACTATGTTCCTGAAAAAAGAAATAATACTACTGTATATAGTTTTTTAAGTGAGACTGACTCTGCACGAAGTATAATATACTTCTATAGGTTAATGTGTTGCAGATAAAAGAAAGCAGCAATATATGTACCGGGAGATGATGTATAATAAAGGAATCATTCAACATTCTCCAATCCAAACGTTGCAAGTCTGTCAGCAATCGGAAGGGCATTTAATCCTGTTTTTGTCAATTGGTATTCTACTCTTGGAGGAATTTCATTGTAAGATTTTTTAGTCACAAGTTTATTCTTCACTAAAAAATTTAATTCCTGAATCAAAACTTTTTCGCTAATCCCGGGAATGGCTCTTTTAAGATCGCCATATCTAATCACACGATTATTGATCTGGAACAATATTAATAGAGTCCATTTTCCGCCCAATAATCCGAGAGTCTTTCTCACAGGACAATTCTCATCTGATACAGGAATTTCTTTCAAATTCTTTTTCATTGATTCACAATAATTCTGACCATAAGGTAAGTACTATACCTAAAGGTAAGTACTTGTGTAAAGATAGCTATTAGAGTAGTCTTGCAATAGCAAAATTTAAAATGGAATGGATTATTGAAGTCTGCTGAATTCGTACAATAGTTTCGAGGATTTTAATAGAGAAACAACAAGTGATTGCTTATTGCGATTCATATATACGTTCAAAACGAAGACTGGAAATCAATAACCAAAGAAAAAGAATAAGAAAATAAATGGAACCCAAGAAACTCATTGAAAGCTATTTTGACTTTCTGTCCAAGGGAGATATTCTACAGCTATTCAGATTATTCTCTCCAAATGTTAAATGGCATCAGCCTGGGAGAAATAAATTCTCTGGTACTAAAAATAATCTTCAGGAGTTAAGTGCTATGCTTGAAGCAATGATGAGGGATACAGCCGGCTGTATATTAATCAAACGTAACGGAAGCTTAATGGTGAATGGGAACACTGTGGCGGCTCCCTTGGTGTTCAGTGCAAGGAATGGGAAAAAAAACATGGGAATGTTAGGTACCGATTTATTTAGAGTGGAAGACGATAAGATTGTAGAAGTATGGCTCTTTTCTGAAGATCAAGAAATGGAAGACGATTTTTGGAACTCTAAATAACATTGAAAGTGTGTATTATACTATTCCAAAAGGAAGACTTTGTTGATATTGCTTGAATTACTAATCAAAACCAGTCTTACTCAAATCAAAAGTATTGCTATTAAGTAAGATGTTGAAGTATAAGATGCCTGTGCTTTCTTCATTAAGACTTATTCAGTCTTTGAAATATAGGTTTGCGAGAACAAGTATATATATCCCATAGAATATCAGAAAGACTTTCTTAGGTGTGTATATTTTTTACTTTGAAATCGCAATTCGCTTATGGGATTGTACTTAAATTCTGTAATACAATTTTAAAACTATATCAAATAAATTATGGAAGCTAAAAAAGTAGTTGAATCTTATTTTGAAGCACTTTCAAAAGGAGATATTCAAACAGCATTTTCGTTCTTTTCCAGCGATGCCAAATGGCACCAGCCGGGAAAGAATAAATTTTCGGGTCAGAAAAGTAATCCCGAGCAAATCGGACAGATGCTCGGCCAGATGACGAAGGACGTAGCGGGAAGTCTGATAGTAAAACCAAACGGTCCGTTGATGGTGAGTGGAGATCTTGTCGCTTCACCAGTTCGTTTTACTGCAACTAAAGAATCGAAGAGTATAGATATGAGTGGTGTTGATTTGTTTGAAGTAAAGAGTGGCAAGATTGTTCATGTGTGGCTCTTTTCTGAAGATCAAGTAGCAGAAGACGAATTCTGGGGAAAATAAGTATTCGAAATATCAATCGTGACTGGCTACTATGAAGGGAAACATTCTCTATAAACTTGAAGAATCCGCCATTAAATATGATTCTTCTGTACCTTGTATAATAGCCAGGCACGTTGGGTTTCTTTTAAGCGAAGCGCATTGAAAGCGTATTGCACATCTTGCATTTGTAGTAAGTGATGATGTGTATAATTTATCCACTATCAGCGCTATTTTTTTTTAGGCCACATTTCCGACAGCAGTGCGATTATTGTTGCTTATTTTAAGGATGAAGAATCTGCTAAGAAGTGTGCGCTCAGCAATCGATAGAAAATTATCTTAATAGCCTTACGTTACAAGGCAATTTGTATATAAGCAGCAAGTATTTTCAGTTAACATATATAGTATATATGGATTTATATAACAATACCGAATTCGCGAATATCACCTATCATCACGAAGATCATTTCATATTGTACAAATGGAAAACTCCGCCCACACAGGAAGAATTCAAAGCCGGCTGTGAAAGTTTGTTGAGTGCTATTCAGCATTATAAATGCGGAAGATCCCTTGTTGATACTCGACAAATGGGGGCTGTACACCCTGATGTTGTTGAGTGGCTGACATCTGACTGGATGACAAGAGCAGCAGCTAAAGGATATACTCACTCAGCCATTATTTTACCGGCCGATATTTTTGCAAGTGTGTCAGTGGATGAAATAGTGGCTAGAGTGAATAATCTTGTTATTCACCGAAATTTTGATAACGTACAGAACGCTATTTTTTGGATAAAATCAGTAAAGTCATCTAAGTAGTTACTGATCAAACATGCTACCGCATGTCACCCGAATCACATCCGATAATGGCTCAACTTAATTATCTGAAGTGGTTCCGACTTAATCTGAGGGTTGACTTAAAAGTGCAAACTAAAAAAGTTAAACGCATTAAATTGTAAGAAACTGAGAACAGAAATGACGTTAATCAAAACCAAATTAGGTCTAATCAATCTTGGCTTAACATTTAGGTAATGTAAGTCAGGCATGTCGTATGATGGGATATTCCCGCGGCAGTTTTTATCGCATCAAAGAGTTGTATGATACCGGAGGTGCACTCGCCCTTAAAGAAATAAGTCGGAGAAAAGCCTTCCTAAAAATCGAGTTGAGTTTCAGGTAGAAGAAGCCGTTGTTTTACTTGCTACAGGCCGTAGGTCAAGTTTGCGTATCAAATGAACTACGCAAGCGTGTTATATTTATATAGTCACTACAATTTTTAAAGTGAATTGAAATTGAGTTTTGTCTCCATTCGTTTTTCATGTAAAGATATACAACCTTTATTACAGGAAGGACTACATTCAAAGATTATCTTCCTATAGTGGTATTGCAGTAGAGTTTTTAACGTCAGTCAAGACAAAAGAACTTTGAATTTTGCCTACGTTCGGTATAGTAGCTATTCTGTTAGAAGCTAAATTATTATAGGCTTCGAGGTCTTTGACAATGATTTTTAGGACAAAATCAAAGACCCCGCCTGTAAGATAACATTCAACAATCTCTTCTATTCCTTTAATGCGTTCGTTGAACATCGCAATATACTCTGCATTCTGGATGTTTAAAGAAACCGTACAAAATACCATTAAAGGAACTCCGACTTTGTGCCTGTCAAGGAGGGCTACATAGTCTTTTATAAAACCGTTCTGCTCAAGTTTTTTGATTCGCTCGTAAATAGGTGTTTTGGATATATTCAGTTCATCTCCAAGCTCCTTCGCGTTAATTCTACTGTTACGTTGCAGATGCCGAAGCAATCTCTTATCCGTTTCATCCAAGACTTCCGAACTTTTTCCTTTTGGTGATTCCATAGCTGTAAAAATTTAGGACTGCTTCCTGTCAATTTGAGATTACGAGAATTGTTTCCTTAAATGATTTAACTCCTTTAAGGGAAATTCCGACAAATATAGTTTTGCAGGAAAATATTCCACTAAACATATGAATACTAAAGATTATAAATGTGTCTTAATTATCGATGAGACATTAAATGTCGGAACGATTTCGAATGTAGCAGCAGTACTTTCAATCTCCATCGGAAGTAAAATAACCAGCTTAATCGGGCCGGATGTTATTGACAGAAGTGAAGTGTTACATCCCGGGCTTACAAAGTTACCAATACCTGTATTGGGAGCCACTTCAGTTCAACTGAATGATATTCGAAATAATATTCTATCGATGTGCCTGGAAGACATGCTTCTATTTGATTTTAACAACTTCGCACAACAGGCAAAGACATATGAAGAATATATTTCCGGTCTTCAGTCAGCAGAGCCAGCGGATATAGTATACATGGGTATAGGTCTATATGGCAAGAAGAAGTTTGTTAATATCGCTACACAGGGCTTGAAACTCATTGGGGCTTAAAATTGAAAATGTATACTATATAATTAAATATCAATATTATATGAATGGAGCAGAAGCATTAGTGGACACACTTGAGAACAATGGTATCGAGGTATGTTTTTCAAATCCCGGCACATCCGAAATGCATGTCGTAGCAGCAATAAACAAGTCTCGCAAATTAAGACCAGTTCTTGCATTATTTGAAGGTGTTGTAACGGGAGCAGCAGATGGATATGGACGTATGGCTGAGAAGCCTGCTTGTACATTGTTACATTTGGGGCCGGGGCTTGCCAACGGTTTAGCTAATTTGCACAATGCTAAACGCGGTAGTTCACCTGTTGTAAATATAGTTGGCGACCATCCTGGATATCACTTGCATCATGATTCACCACTAACAACCGACATAGCATCGATAGCCAGAAGTGTTTCGCACGCAGTATATACAGTATCGAGCGTGCGTAGTGTTGGCTCTGATACAGCACGAATAATACAAGAAGCAAGAAAGTGTAACGGTCAGGTTGCAACATTGATATTACCGGCAAATATTGCCTGGGAGGAGCATGCCGTTTCATCTGCCCGCATCGTGAATTCACCAACATCGATCGTTGATGAAAATGTTATAGTCTCAGTTGCAAGCGCATTGAAAAAGCGAATACGAACAGCTCTTTTGCTAAGGGGTTCGGCCTTGAGTGGAGAAGGGCTTCGCATCGCAGGAAGAATTGCAGCTTACACCGGAGCTACGCTACTTTCTGATACTTTTAGTCCAAGAATACAAAGGGGAGTTGGATTACCTATAGTACAGCGGTTGCCCTACAGAAGCGAGGATACTAGACGATTCCTGGAAGATTTCGATCAGCTGGTATTGGTAGGAGGATTACCACCTGTTGCCTTCTTTGCGTATCCGGGAAAACCAAGCTGGCCAACCCCAGACAATTGCCGTATAGTAACACTGGCACATCCACACGAAGATACTATAGATGCGTTGAAACGACTTGACGAAGCGTCAGGTATACCGAAAGGAGTTTCTGGTATACTGGCACAATTTCAGTCTGCATCGCTAATACGAAGTGACGAATTAACTGCAGAAAATGTGATGCGGGTTGTTGGCGACTTATTGCCCGAACGAGCAATCATTTGTGATGAGTCTGTATCTTCCGGATTTCCTTATTATACACTAACAGCAAATTCGCGAATGCATGATTATTTGCAATTAACCGGAGGCGCTATTGGAAGCATGCTTTCAGCAAGTATAGGAGCTGCCATTGCCTGCAATGATCGTAAAGTTATTTGTCTCATTGGAGACGGAAGTGCTATGTATACTGTTCAGGCGTTATGGACAATGGCTAGAGAACGACTCGATGTAATTGTCCTGATTTACGCTAACCAAAAATATGCTATACTTCAGGAAGAAATGAAACGCATGGGAGCGGAAAATACAACGAATGGTTGGCCATCCATGTTGGATATTAACGATCCAAGTCTTAGCTGGGTGAATCTGGCAAATAGTATGGGAGTACAGGCCGAGAGAGTAAAAACTACAGAGCAGCTACGAAGGACCTTTCAGTCGGCATTAATCAATACGGGGCCGTTCGTAATTGAAGCAATGATTTGTTAAAAGTTTTCGTAGCTGTTTTATAATCTTGTTGGCTAGTCTTTAAAACTTGATTTTAATCGACTCCTGCAGGAAATGGTTCGAATAGGCTACCCTCCAGTCTGCGTTCAAGTTTAAAGCCTGAAGTTCTTATGACTTCAGGCTTTCTTTATTTCGAGGTAATCCTTGTTTAGTTCATACTTTGCCAAGTTAATCTATGTTAGATCGCTTGCCTTTGTTGAAATATATTATTGTATTTGAAGATATCCGCCCCACAACCAGCCTACTGTACCTTCGTAATTAATCTTATACCAATTTGCTGTCTTTCCGGATATAGTTTCACTATACCCGTTTGTGTCTATGATACCGACTATTTCGTTATGCCGGATTGTTTGTAAAATTTTGCCTTTTGAACTTGGTTGGTCTCTTAAGTTAAGACCCTTCGTTGAAATTACTCTTGCTGTTTGTCCGCTGTATTGGTATGGCGAAGTTGCTCGAAGTGACTCACTACCTTTGTATGAGCCTGCGGAGTGATTGGAAATATAGAAAAAAACAATTACAATGAGGGATCCAAAAAAGATAAGTTTGATTCTATTCCAGGTGTCAATTGTTTTCGCACATTTTTGACAAACAGAACGAACACCATAGTATCTACGTGAGCTGGAGCCGTAAGAACGGTTACTCCACCAACCCCCTGTTGAGTAACCAGTATATGTGGTTCGTCTGTGATTTGCGTTTGATGTCCCACATCGGTAACAGGTTGCCATGGTGTCTTCTTGTTTTTAGACCCTGACATTCAATATAGGAAATATATTGGATACATTAAAATGTGTCCTGATAAATCTAAAGAGTATATATATATATATTAGATAGCGGTGTTTTCATACGTTTATATATCCCAATAATTTAATAGGCAATTTTGGCCAATTACTTATCTTTCAAAGGTATTTCCGAATAGAATGAAACGAACTTTATACCTGCTCTTCTTTTTGTGTTCACTGACCAGTCATGCGCAACAACTTTATCCATACTCTGACGGAACAAAGTGGGGGCTGACAAACGAGAAACTGGATATCATCATAAAGCCTCAGTTTGAGAAGAACCCTCGCATTGTTAAAGGAAAATTCGCAGTTGTACAAATGAACTCGAAGTTCGGGGTGGTTAATCATAAAGGAAAAACAATTCTTCCTATTCAGTATGATGAACTTATCGAACTCAACGCGCAAACAGGCAGAGCGAGACTGAACGGTAAATATATCTTTTTAGATCTAAAGACCTGGCGGCAAATCATAAGTTTACAGTTTGATTACGCCAAGGATTGTGACTGTCCTGAAAAACTGCAGATGATAACAAAAGATGGGAAAGAGGGATTTCTGAATATTGTTACCAGGGAGTATGTTGCTGGTTTTATATACGAAGAAGTAGCTTTGCTCAAGTACTATCCGCGCAGAGGTAAGTCCGTGCGATTTCCAGAGCTGGCCGAAGTCAAGAAAGACGGTAAATACGGTGTGCTGAATTTGTCAACTGGAATGAACCTTTTGGATACTAAGTATGATCGTATCAATGGAGTAATTGATGGCGGTAGAATGTTTATCGATGCGTCTATAGGAATAGAGCAAAAGCGCTTTGACTTGAAAGGCAACGAAGTTCCCGTAGAACAACTTGCAGAGGTTGCGTCAGAAGACGGAACTTCAGAACCTCTGGTCGTCTCTCCCGAAGAAGAGGAAAGTGAAACAACACTAGATCTGTATGCTGCCGGATCCATTGGACAAGAGGGGTGGACTGTCACGATAGAAAGAATGCGTGGAGAAAAGAAGGAAGTTTTGGAGAGTCATTTTATAGATGGCTATGAAATTGTTGGTAAGCTATATTATGATTCTGCGGAAGGAGCAAGTACGGCCAAAATTAAAGGAGTTAAAACGAATCCGAATATTAGTATAACAGTGATGGATATAAAGGGAAATGTTCTGGGAAAATATGACTATGACAATATCGAATATATAGCTGGCTGTTATGTGACACTCCTGCACGGAAAACACGGAGTAATGACGAAGGACTTTGTTGAAATAAAAAAGCCGGTACTTGATGGTGTATATGAAAACGATTTTCATAATCCTGATATAGACGCCCTGTTTGTCCGGCTGACCAATGGTCAGCTAGGTTATATGAATAAGAAAAACGGGAAGATATATATACCGGGAGCACCCAATGAGTAGTTTTTTACTATATAAAATAGATCGAACAGTAAGATTTATTGTTTACAGGGTATTGTAAGGTAACAGTGATATAATTATAAAATATAGCATCTTGCTATGGTAACATCCACCCACGTATTACTTCCGTCTCTGGACCTTGTGGTCAGGCGATTGGCCCTGGAATTTGCTGAAATTCCAACGGAGCGTAAAACAATTCTAAAAGAGTTAACGCAATTTGTTCAAAATGGAATTAATGAAAGGAAGCCGGTATATCTGAACTTCATTTGCACGCACAATTCGCGCAGAAGTCATCTTTCTCAAATATGGGCACAAACCGCTGCTTACTATTATGGACTTCCAGGAGTATTGTGTTTCTCCGGTGGAACCGAAGCGACTGCATTTAATCCAAGAGCCGTAAAAGCAATGAGCGATATAGGCTTTGTTATAGTCCGATTGTCGGAAGGGGAGAATCCTGTGTATGAGGTAACGTACTCGCAGGATATACCGGGTATAAAAGCATTCTCGAAGAAGTATGATGACCCTTTCAACCACAATAAAGATTTTGCAGCAGTAATGACATGCTCGCATGCAGATGAAAATTGCCCCATAGTACATGGTGCGACAGCGAGAATCCCGCTTCGGTATGATGACCCCAAGAACTTCGATGACACACCTCAGGAGGCGTTTAAATATGCTGAACGGGCGGAACAGATCGGCAGAGAAATACTTTTTGCGTTTTCACAAGTCAGATTACAGTAATTTACGTATAGTTAATGGTTGTGTTGCGTCTTTTTTGAACGTACTACGTCTTAATCAGGTAAAAATATATCGAAGGATTATGGAATCAGTTGTAGCACCCTGGAGCTTTTTCGAAAATGAATTGAAAGGCTTTGTTTTTAAACGAGTGAAAGACAAGTCTCTTACCGAAGACATTGTTCATGATGTTTTTATAAAAGTACAGGATAAGATCGGGCAACTGCAGGAACCGGAAAAAGCTGCGGGATGGATATACCAGATTACCAGGAACACGATCATCGATCATTTCAGAAAGCAATCAAAACATATAGATGTTTCAGAGATTAACGGCCATGATGATACTTTAAATTTTAACGAGTGTGTTGAAAACGCGCTTCGGAAATTACTGTTAACACTTCCTTTGAAATATAGAGAAGCCCTTCAAATGGCAGAGCTTGAAGACCTGTCTCAAATAGAAATGGCTAAACGTCTTGGTGTTTCTTATTCGGGTGTCAAGTCGCGTGTTCAGCGCGCGCGACAAATGTTAAAAGAAAAATTGCATGAAGCTTTAATTATAAAAACTGATCCCTATGGCAATGTAGTTGTGTGTGTCGATCGAGATCCCGGCTGCTGCAAATAAAATATATTGTAATGTAAAAGGGCGGATATATCCGCCCTTTTTGTTTTAGCAGCAACCTGTGCCACCACAACATCCACCACCTTCGATGGAGATAATCAGATCTTCCATGGTTATTATGATTTATGTGAAAAATTAAATACTGAACATATTGTTCGATAAGTAGACGAGAGGCTTTAGAAAAAGACGCAGCTATAATTTTGCTAATCCTGATTGCGTCTTTTAATGAACAAATGCGTCTCTGGGAAAATTTATGCGCATGAATAAATATTGTACTTTTCTATTCGTCATACTGCTTCACTTCCATATTTCCAATGGCCAGGGGAGATTTAGCCTTGCACCCGTCCGTGATCATTACAAAGAATTGCAAGCCATAAGTTCGATGTCGAATGTACACCGCGCGTGGATGGACACTGTAAAGTATCCCCCGGCAGAATATGGAGCTTCTATAGTATACTTGTTGGTTAAGCCGTATTATTTATCCGAAAACCAGGTAAAGACACTTAGTGAAAGTGTAACATTTCCTGCAAATAGTTCTGACCAGGTTAGAAAGGAACTAGACTATCTTTTAGAACTACAGGACAAACGGACACCTGAACAAATAAAGCGCGTTGAATTTTTGGGCGACATTGGTTACTGGCCTCCGGTAAATATGGTTCCGTCACATCTTTTATACCAGGAAAACTTAAAGGAATTGTTCTTTGAAGGAAGAGAAGTATTAGGGAATGAAATTGATGCAGGTACTTTTCCTAAAGTATCCAGGTTGCTTCAAGGTGTTATGCAGGATATGCGTATAATGGAATTTACCATCAAGTATAAACTGCTTAGACCGCGACCTTATCATCTTGAGCCGAGATTGAAGCCACTCACTACAATTAACTCTCCATCGTTTGCCAGCGGTCATACTCTTTGGGCTTTCGTTCAGGCATTTACCTGGAGTGAAATTGTGCCGGAAAAGCAGACGCAGTTTATTGCCCTTGCAGAAGAGATCAGACGATCAAGAGAGATCATGGGTATTCATTATCCAAGCGATAACGAAGCGTCACGTCAAGTTGCCTATAAAATGCTCCAATACTATTTTCAAAATCCTACGTTCAAAAATGATTTAAATGAAGCGATACTTGAGTGGCAAAAACAGTCAGGCACAATAAAATGAAAGGTGCGTGAAAGGCTCTCTCATGCTTATTTACTATTGACAAACGTTGAGAATGTCATTTAGAGACCAGTGTATATGGAGAGTAAATTAAGTGTTTCAATTAAGGCCTGTTACTATATATGTGGAAAAGTCACTTGCCAGTAAATGTAGTCTGCTCAAAGGACGGCTGCTATTTATTCACGCTGTTATAAAATCAATCAGCAACCCTAAAGCAAGTACGGAAATAGAAAATGTAAACATTCCTAATATATAGGCACCAAATGCTTTAAAATAGCTTCCCGCTCGCTTCTTATCAAAAAAATGACCTATTGCCCAAGTACAATAGGACAGCCCCAGCATGCCTGATATTCCCATCGTATGGTATCCGGTAGAACCTTCAATAACTGCAAAAACAGAAAATATCAACATCCCAATTCCCATCACAAAACATAGCAGAATTAATATTTCAAAAAGATTGAAGCCATGCGCTTTATAGAAAAGTTTTAGCCAAAGAGCAATGAATATTCCCATGATAATATTTACATAGCCATAATGGCTTTGAATCCAGTCGTACATTAACCAGGAGGGAGAATTTTTTGGAACGCTATAGTTAACGTATCCTTGCTCAATATGGAACAGGTGATCTATTGTTGTATATATCAGGGAGGTTACTACGATAAACAATACAGGTTTTACAAGCTTGCTTCTGTCGGTGGTTATAAATGCGTGAATACTTGGGCCGGGCTTCAGCAGCAGTTCCTTTATAGTATAAAAGATGCCCTTCTCGAAATGTAATACATGCTGAATTTCATGCACGATATAATGCCCGTCAATTCTTTTAATGTGTGCCGGCCGGCCACAGTCGCAGCAAAAGTTACTGGTAACTGCGGCATTGCAATTTCTACAGTTTATGATGTTAGGTGTGTAGTTGGCCATCCGAAATTATTTTCATTTAAGGGTGTATATATCGTAAAAGTCGGCATAAGGCAGTTTTCAAAGCCTACACTTTAGTGTAGATTTGTTAAACTTCATTACGTTAAATGGAAATTAACAGTAACTCAACCCTGCTCACCAAAAACCACATCGGGAAGATATCGGACGAAGAGCGCCCCGAACAGAATGATTATCTGGATGCAGTAAGAGCTTTTGCCCGGCTAACCTACGACAGTGTATATATCATTAACTATGAAACGATGACTTTTGAATACGTTTCAGATAACCCGCTATTCTTATGCGGATACGCACCGGATGAGGTGATGAAGCTCGGTTATGAGTTCTATTTCAAAAATGTTCCTGAAGATGATCTGACATTACTGACTACTATAAACGAACTCGGATTTGATTTCTTTAAAAACCTGCCCGGTGAAGAAAAAATATTGTATAGTATAACCTACGATTTTCACCTGCTTAATGGCGATGGTAAGAAGACACTGATTAATCACAAGCTTACGCCACTGCTTCTTACCCGTGACAAAAAAATGTGGAAGGCAATGTGTATAGTTTCTATTTCGCATCACAAAAGTCCTGGGAATATTTATATATACAAGCAAGGCTCTAACGAAAACTGGGAATTGGATTTGAAAGATAAACGCTGGCATAAGTCAGCGAAACCCCAACTTACCAGGAGAGAAATAGAAGTCCTGCGTCTTTATGCACAGGGGTTATCAATCAACGAGATTGCAGAGAAAGTGTCCGTTACTCCCGATACGGTGAAATACTACCGAAGGCAGATTTTCGATCGTTTAAATGTAAGCACAATAGCAGAAGCACTTTCGTATGCTGTAAATAGCAAGATCATGTAGATGTTGTACCGCTGCTATTCAGATTTTAATCGCAGCATAAAACAGATGAGGAAGTGGAATGGCATACAACATTGGAAAAGCTTCCTATATTTAGTATTGTAAAATCTGTTGGTATAGAACAATTAACCATTCATAAATACGCAGCATGAACAGACCAATTGTTATTCTCGTTCTCATCACTGTTGGCTTGCTATCTCAGGCCGTTGCACAGAATGTCTCACACCTCATTACTGTTGATCTTAAAAAGACAGGTTCACCGTGGCCAACGTCATGGGCACACTTCGGTTATGATGAGCCCAATTATACCTATATGAAAGATGGCAAGAAGCTGTTGTCAGAACTTGCAGCGCTTAGTCCGGTGCCGGTATATGTACGGGTACACAACCTTCTTACTACAGGTAACGGAGAGGCTGCACTCAAATGGGGATCCACCAACGCCTATACCGAAACGAAACGCGGCAAGCCGGTATATAACTGGCAACTTGTGGACAGCATCATGGATGTGTTTGTGAAAAGAGGAATGAAGCCCGTTGTAGAAATTGGATTCATGCCAGAGGCATTGTCACGAAAGCCTCAGCCTTACAGACATACCTGGCAACCGGGTGTAGACTATAATAAGATATATACCGGATGGGCTTATCCGCCTGCTGATTACAAGAAATGGAACGAACTGGTATATCAATGGGTAAAGCATTCAATTGAACGTTATGGTAAAGATGAAGTGCGCACCTGGTGGTGGGAGGTATGGAATGAACCTAACATCGGATATTGGCAAGGGACACCGGAGGAATTCAACATGCTATACGACCATGCTGTGGATGGGGTTAAACGTGCCATGCCTGAAGCAAAAGTAGGAGGCCCGTCATCCACAGGACCAGGTTGGAATAAAGCCGCAGACTTCCTTCGGAATTTTTTAAAGCATTGTGAAGAAGGTACAAATTACGCGACCGGAAAAAAAGGGTCCCCGCTGGACTTTATAAGCTTTCACGCCAAAGGTGGCCCTAAAGTAGTGGAGGGACATGTGGTAATGAACATGGCAACGCAATTGAACGATGTTGCAAAGGGTTTTGATATAGTGAGTAAGTCTGTGTTCCGGGAGCTGCCGATTCTGATCACCGAGTTTGATCCCGAAGGATGTGCTGCCTGCGGCATGGCTACCAATCCTGAAAACGCTTATCGGAATGGAACGATGTATTCAAGCTATACCGCAGCATCATTTACCAGACTCTATGATCTTGCCAAGCGCTACAATATATACCTGGAAGGTGTAACAAGCTGGTCGTTTGAGTTTGAAGCACAACCGTGGTTCTATGGATTCAGAGATCTTGCAACCAACGGTGTGGACAAGCCTGTGCTAAATGTATTTCGCATGTTTGGTATGATGAAGGGCAATCGTATTGAAGTAGAAAATAATCATGAAATAGCACTCGATACTATTCTCGCGAAGGGTATACGAAAAACTCCGGATATCCATGCGCTGGCTACGGCATCCGATGCTTCCGTGGCATTGATGGTTTGGAATTACCACGATGCAGATGTTCCTCGGGAGGAGACAGAAGTGGTCTTGAACATTAAAAATATACCTGCCGAGAAAGTAATGCTGAGCCACTTTCGCATTGATCGCGATCATAGTAATGCATACGAAGTTTGGAAGTCGATGGGCTCTCCGCAGACCGTGAATGATACTCAATTCAAAATACTGGAACGCGCAGGTCAACTTCAACTTTTAAAATCTCCTGAATGGATAGTCACGAACAAAGGGCAGGCATATATACCCTTTACACTACCTTTTCAGGCTGTGTCGCTGATAAAGCTTGAGTATAAATAGCGGAGCAGATTAATAACGGAGATGTCCTTGCAGAAAAACCTATATAGGTCTGGAAGGACATTTTCGTTTCAATTTGATTTTATATATTGCGCAGCGGTTCAGGCAATTCACCCCCTCCAGATTTTTGCCCTTGATCTCCCAAGCAACACTATGCGGACACGTATATTTTTAATTCAACGGAAGGTTAGCCTGACGCTTCTATTGCTATGTATTTTAACCGGCTTCTTAAATGCACAAACAACAACCTATAAACATAAAGTGTTTTGGGGACGCCTTGTTCTCACCGATACTATAAATAGCAAGTTAAGATGGGAATTACTATTGCAAAAGCGCACTCAAAATGCGAACCCTGAAAGCAACAACATGTTCGAGGCTAATCACTTCACCAGTTACTGGCTGTGGTTTAGTTATTCAGCAACCGATAATCTGAAGATAGCCGTATCTCCCTTTGGATATTTTAATAACCACATCTTCAACGGCAAACCGGATGATATCAATCAACCCTCTCTCAAGGAATTCCGGTGGTGCCTGCGACTGGAAGAAAAAACCAGTGTGCGATTATTTGATATCTTTAATCGTCAAACCATTGAGTATCGTACACGCGATTTGAAAAATAATAATCAATATATACCTAATTGGAGATTCCGGTATATGGTGAGGATAGAGAAGAATATTATTTCCAAACCTAAACCGTTAACACTTTCTGTCTCGAATGAAGTCTTTGTACAATTTGGTCGTGCGGTCAGAAATAATCCGAATATATTCGATCAGAACAGGGCATATGCGGGTCTTAGTTATGAGGTTGTTAAAAATGTAAAACTTAGTGCCGGGTATCTGAAATTTTATCAGGCGCGCAGTTCCGGAAATGAATTTGATGATGCCAATGCTTTGTGGGTAATTCTTACCTTGGATAACCTGTTCTCTCAATTTAGAAAAGATAAGGTTTGATGAAATATTAACGGCCTCATCTCCAGCGAACAAGATTTCTTCTTTCAATCGCCTCCGTGTAATTACGTAGGTGTGTCACCGTGTTTCCTACTATATTTTGAATGAGTCGAACGTTTACCTTTACGATGTTCAATATGGCTTGCTTCCAGCTAATGTTTAGCAGCAGCGTTGTATAGCAAGTTCTCATTCAAAATATATATTAAACAAGGGCACAGCATCGTCACCTATAAGAACTGGAGCTAAATGAAAAAACTCATCTTTACCTGTATTGCAATATCACTGTTGAATATTGTATCGTTTGGACAAATCACTAAAAGCAAGAAGGCAGCATCCGATAAAAAAGATAAAGCAGTCGTTGTGGATTCATCCGCATGGAGGGCAAAGCATTACATCGTTAACCGCGATTCTGCTTATATGGATCCAAGAATAGGAATAGAAAAACTGAGAGGAGGGAACAGACGCTTTGTTGAAGGAATAAGCATCAGACCAAGACAGGATGCATCGACAATTAAAAAGTTAGAGACAGGACAAGAACCCTTTGCTACGATTGTAAGCTGTTCCGACTCGCGTGTTCCCAATGAAATGGTATTTGATCAGGGACTTGGTGATTTGTTTATCATTCGCACGGCAGGGCAAGTTTCATCAGCGGCTTCTTACGGAAGTATGGAGTTCGCGGTACTCAAATTGAAAACGAAGTTGATCGTTGTACTGGGGCACACTGAATGTGGTGCTGTGGCAGCAGCGGTAGAGCGCCCTGCAAATGTACCGGGACATATTGTTACACTCATCAACGAAATAAAACCGGCAGTAGCAAAAACTTCACATCTGGCCGGAGATCCTGTAGATAATGCTGTGCGCCAAAACGTGATCGACCAGGTAAATATACTTCGTGATCTGGAACCGATACTGCATCAGAAATATATAACGGGAGAGATTCTGATTGTCGGTGCCGTTTACGATATACGCACCGGCAAGGTAGAGTTTTTACAGGAGACACTTCAAAACCTGCCGAAGCCCAAGCTGATAAAATAAACTGTTTCCTGGTATATACCTGGAGTATTATAACTGTATGTAACTATGAAAAATCATTACAAGACAATATGTGGATTGCTTCATTGGAGAGCTATATACTTTGCTGTGGTCATAGCATCATTTTTTATGTTAGGAGCGTGTAACAACGAAGATGCCGATCCTGCCACGACAGCGGAAGATACAGATTCGGTTGTAGTTGTAGACACGTCAAACGTTGTGGTTGTAGACACACCAAAAGTTGCGTTGAAAATCTATATTCCGGAAGAACTGAAGAGTAATGATTTTGATAATAGTTCAAGCACATGGTGTTACGGACGCAGTAAACAGTCAGATCACTTTATAGTTTTCTGGGGAGCGGGGTATGGTGATAAAGACCCGGGCTCCACTGATATTCCGGAAGATTACCGGGTAGATATTACAGACTTACTCGCGAAGGCCGAATCATTTTACGATCTGAATATAAACCAACTGAAATTTGCCGAGACCGGTACAGGCAAATCAAATCTTGATAAATACAAGATGCTCATCTTCTTATTTTATCAAACCGATTGGTTTGCCACAGGCTCTGGTTATGATAATGTAATCGGAGCGTTGTGGGTGAGCCCGCATACCTGCAAACCGGTAGGTTCTGTTATTGCACATGAAATAGGACACAGCTTTCAATACCAGGTATATTGTGATCTGGGTGGCAGCTCAGGTTTCCGCTATGGCTTTGGTGGAAACGGAGGCAATACATTTTGGGAGCAAACAGCACAATGGCAATCTTTTCAAAGCTATACGAATCAAGCGTTCACAGATTCTGATTTTAATGTATATACTGATAATTACTTTCGCCACATCTGCCATGAGTCTCAGCGCTACGCAAGCTACTTTATTCATTACTATTGGGCCAATAAACATGGCCGCGACATAGTTGCCAGAGTCTGGCGTGAGGCACAGCAGCCCGAAGATCCGATCCAAGCCTATATGCGCATTACCGGTATAGATGTAGCGCAACTAAATGAAGAGCTATACCATGCTGCCACCCGGTTTGTTACGTGGGATCTTGATGCTATACGCAATGCCGGCACGGCCTATATCGGGGCGCATACATTCAACTATACTATACTGGACGATGGAAGTTACCAGGTAGCGTATGATCATTGCCCAGGCACAACCGGCTATAACGTGATCAGGTTAACAGTACCTGTCGCGGGAACATCGGTGTCGGCAGCGTTCACGGGTCAGGTAAATGAAAGTGGTTTCAACCAGGTCGAAGATGCCGGAAGAGCAGGGTGGCGCTATGGATATGTAGCGTTGCTGAACAACGGTACACGCAGCTATAGCGATATGCATGCGGATGCAACCGGCACAGCAACATTTACAGTGCCGGAGAATTGCCGTAAACTCTGGTTTGTAGTTACCGGAGCTCCCAATACCTATGCACCACATCCGTGGGATGACGATAACACAAACGATGATCAATGGCCGTATAAAGTGAAGTTTTCGAATACGGATATATACCAGTAGCATTTTCATTCCGGCAACACTATCTGTTTTTTTCTTTCATTGCCCGTTAGTAAAAGAAGCCTCTCCGGAGAGGCTTTTTTTGTTGCATGGGTTCGTGTCCAGGTAACCTGATTATGTGATTCGCGACCGGTAGTGATTGTCTTATCTTGATGCTTCCTTCCTGAGTATACAGGTAGGTTAGGAATCGGGCCAGTAAATTCCAGGCGGGAAATTACCGGCCCTGTTTTTTTGTGATTTACCAGAATAGAATCATAAATGCATTGCGCAATCTGCGGGCATTTGTCTTTCTGTATTTTATCTGTGTATATCTGCGCAATCTGCGGGCATCTGTATCCTAAAAATATACTAAACTTGTAAATTGTATTTTTAATCAGCTAGCATGAAAGATAGTATTATCAACTACAAGTTTAAGCCCGGACTGGCATTGGAGTTTGAAATACTTTCTGTTAAAGATCTATACAAACAGCATCGCGATATTCTCACAGCACCACACCGGGCCGATTTCTATCATATACTCTGGATTCACAAAGGCAGCGGTACGCACCTGGTAGATTTTCTCCCGGTAAAATTCACTGCAGATTCAATTCTCTTTATTAACAAAGGAAAAGTTCACTTCTTTGATTCATCCGAAAAATTTGAAGGCACACTGATTCTTTTTACCGATAACTTTTTCTGCCGCCATGAAAGCGATATCCGGTTTTTACATAGTACAATTTTATTCCATGATCTTCTGGATAACGCAGCATTAAAATTACAGGCCGGTAAAGAATCATTGTATAGTATATTTCAATTGATGCAAAATGAACTGCGTCATTCTGATAAAAAGTTTCACCACGATGTGATGCAAAACCACCTGCACAATTTTCTGATGCTGGCAGATCGGGAAAAACGAAAGCAGGGATTCACAGAAATATCTAAAGGTGCAGATCTCGACTATACCATGCTCTTCAATGAATTGCTCGATATACATTTTACCAAAGTGCGATCGGTGAAAGAGTATGCCGACAGGATTCATATATCGGAGAAACGACTGAGCAAGGCTACGGCTAAAATTCTGGGCAAGTCCCCCAAGGAAATTATAAACGATCGTGTATTGCTGGAAGCGAAGAGGTTGTTAGTACATACCAGTCAGTCGATTAAAGAAATTGGTTTCCAGCTTGGCTTTGCAGAGCCTACGAACTTCATTAAGTATTTTAAACTGCAGTCAGGCGTCACACCTTCTGAATTCAGAGAATCTCATCTCTGATTTACCGTTCCGAAAAGTATCATTCAAGGGAGCACTTTGATCTTTTTCAGCGCTGTCTGTTGCGGCACCTTTGTATCGTAATCAAACACGATATGAATTATAAAACCAAAACAGGAGTCGTCTTCGCTGCGCTTATCCTGACCGTTGTATCAGCAATGGCTCAGACGAAAGAAGGAGGGAAGACCGTAAAAAAATCAGCAACGATAAAAACAGAAACCATGACAAAGAAAGAAAAAGTAGTGGCGTTATTGAAATCCATTGAGACAGGCGCTGCAGAACCGGTAGGGTATATCAACCCCAACAAATATATACAGCATAACCTGGGCGCTGCCGATGGCCTTGCCGGTTTTGGGGCATTGCTAAAAGCTTTGCCTCCAAATTCTGCTAAAGTAAATACGGTGCGTGCTTTTGAAGATGGCGAATTTGTGTTCACGCATACGGATTACAATTTCTTCGGACCGAAAATCGGGTTTGATATTTTCCGTTTTGAAAACGGATTGATCGTTGAGCACTGGGACAACCTGCAAGAAACTGCAAAACCAAATCCAAGTGGACACACGATGATTGATGGCCCCGCAGTTGCAACCGATCTGAATAAAACGGAAGAGAACAAGAAGCTCGTGAAGCAGTTTGTGGAAGATATACTCGTGAATGGTAAGATGGATAAGCTGGCCGGGTATTTCAATGGCGATAATTATATACAGCATAACCCGCTGATTCCCGATCAGCTGTCTGGTTTGGGCAAAGCACTGGGCGAGTGGGCCAAGCAGGGAATTACCATGAAGTATA
>DJFR01000083.1:33589-37888 GCA_002432545.1 Flammeovirgaceae bacterium UBA5867
CAGGCAGAATGGAAGAATAACAACGGTAAGTTCTGATCGATATAGGATTTCTTTTATAAAAAGGGCTGCTTTGAGCGGCCCTTTTGTTTTTTTAATCAGCAAATGGTTGTGTTGATCAGAAGCGGGTAAATATTCGGAAGAGAACCGGCAGTAGCCCACCCGTTGACCGGTTGTATATCTTGAGTTTGAACATTGTTTTAATGTTTACTTATTTAAAATACTGAATAGCTTCCAGTTGGTAAAATTATTTTCGTTACCATTCACGTTATATATACCACAAAAATTAAAGTTTCCATTTTTTATACATCATTCAAAAATACCAGCGTTATTGAAGTAGTTTCCGATTAAAAGTCATTCACTGTATTATGGATCAATACAACTTGACTTTTAGCCTTTAGTATATAGTTGTACACTAAAAATGTTAGCAAAGAAAACGAAACACGCAATCTTTACCCTTTACCAGGGGCATTCCAGGAATGTTCTTTGATGGACAACTTGGCTATAGTATATAGCAAGTTGCTCACGCGCTGTCTGTTAGTTTTTAATCGAAAATTACTTTCAAACCTACTATTCTATCAAAACGTTATGACAAATTCATTTAAGTATTTGTATTCGCTTATTTGTATCGCGTTGTTGGTCGTTACATCCTGCGAAGATGTACAGATCGATAAGCAAGATGCTATCCCTAAACCCCATGATGCAACCAATTCGTCACTAGCGTCCGCCAGGCTCGTGCCGCCATCGTGTAACAATCGCGCTATGCTATTGGATGGCGTTGATGATTACATTGACCTGGGCGACATTATGAACACAACAACGTTTCCCATCAGTGTGGCAGCATGGGTAAATGTAGATTCAACAAAATCTACTACGTCACCTATATTTGTTACACAGGATCACAGTACGAGCTATAAAGGCTTCTGGTTTGCCGCTACCGGTACACACCTGTTCGCAGAATATGGTGATGGACGCGGTGGTAATAATCCTGCTTACCGGAGAGGACGCTCTGCCAATGTTGGTGTGATGAACAACGGCTGGAAATATGTAGCAGCTGTTCTTAATGGTGTAAACGATGTTAAACTATATATTGATGGTGTAGATGTAGGCGGTGCTATAACCGGTACCTCAACCTATACCATGAGCACCAACGATCCTGCTACTGCGAAGATCGGTAAGAAGTTTATCAACGGAGTTACATACTATTTTAAAGGACTTATCGATGATGTATCGGTATGGAGTAAATCGCTTAGTGTAACGGAGATAAATCAGTATATGAATCAAAATCCTACCGGAAGCGAAACCAACCTGATCGCATACTGGAATTTTGATGAGGCATCTGGTACCACCGTGCAGGATGCTACTGCCAATAACTACGATGGTGTAATTTACGGTGGCGCACAACGCGTAGCATCGAGTGCACCCAATCATTGTCTCAACGGTGCTATTACGTTGGATGGTACCAATGACTATATTGAACTGAATGATATTTTGAATACCACAACGTTTCCGGTCAGTGTATCGGCATGGGTAAAAATCGATTCAACCAAAACCGATACATCGCCTATATTTGTAACGCAGGATCACCTGACGGATTATAAAGGTTTCTGGTTTGCCGCTACCAGTACACACCTGTTTGCAGAGTATGGCGATGGCCTCGGAGGAAACAATCCATTGTATAGAAGAGGACGATCAGCCAATGTAAGCAATGTTAACACCGGCTGGAAATATGTAACAGCCGTTCTGAGTGGTGTAGACAATGTAACGCTATATATTGATGGCGTAAACGTAGGTGGAGCCGTAACCGGTGATTCTCAAAATACCATGAGCACCAACGACCCGGCTACCGCCAAGATCGGCAAGAAATCCATCAACGGTGTTAACTACTTCTTCAAAGGAACAATCGATGATGTATCGGTATGGAGTAAATCACTTACTGTAACGGAGATCAACCAACATAAAAATCAATTGTTGACAGGAAGTGAAACCAGCCTGATCGGATACTGGAATTTTGACGAACCATCCGGCAATACCGTTTTCGATCTGACCTCCAGTAATTTTAATGGTACACTTGTAAATGGTGCCGTGCGCGTAACCTCTACAGCACCTAATCATTAATAGCAGATACTATATATATATAATAATGATGAAGGACGGAGCATACTCCGTCCTTCTGTTTTTTTTGGAAAGGCTCCGCAGCGGTCGTTATTTAATCGCACTTGATGTGCTGTCCAAATACAAGTTCATAACCATTGTTATCCAGTATTGAGAAATCGCGCATAAAATATTCGCGATCTTCAATAGAAGTTTTTATCGTGGCTTTATCCTTCACCGATTCATAAAAAGCAATCGTAGCCTGCAAGTCCTTCGTCCAAAGTATAGGGCTTAACTTATGAAGTTTCATAGTACGAAATATAGCTATATTTTGATTGTCTTATCCCAACCTAATCGCAAACCTTATTCTTACGGCCTACTTCTTACTTCTCACTCCTTACTTCTTACTCCTTACTTCTTGCTCCTACAAATCCACCACCTCCATCAACTGCGCCCGCTTGCTTCCCCGCTCCGCCAAAGCTTCGAGTTGCTCCGAAAACAGTTTAGCCTTTGCCACATCGCCCGCCTTTTTAGAAGCTATGGCAGCGCCATATATACCATTAAAGCGATTCGGGTGTCGCTTCAAGTCTTCTTCATATACTTGCAATGCACGCTGTGGATTACCGGTCTTCAAATACATATCGCCCAGTAATTCACGGGCCGGTATAATTTCTCCCGGGGTTACCGGATGTTTGGCTGTGGCATCTTCCATGTCGGCAGCTTCAGTCATCAAAGCCAGTGCTTCGTCTTTTTTTCCTTCTGCCAACTTTATCCAGGCTTCCGAAGCTTTTACTTGTATGAGTACAAGATTGGATTTATAGCTCTCTTTTGCTTCCACCAGTTTGGCGTGAAGTGCTTTCAGTTGTTCCAGGTCTTTCTGTGCATCGTTTACCTTGTTGGTATGTACAGCACCAAGTATACGGGCAAAGTATATATTAGCTTTCTCCCAGGGAAATTTCTCCCACGGAAAATCCGAAGGTTCCGGCTGAAGGCTTGCAGCAGTAGTCCAGTCTTTACGTTCCAATGCATAACGGGCAGGCATCGAAGCAAACGAGTATGCATCTTTGAAATTTACCGGGAATACTTCTTTTATAGTTTGCAGGTAGCGCACTTGCTCCAATGCTTTTTCATCATTTGCTTTTTGCAGGTAGGCATACATCAGGTAATCAAGACCGTGCAGTTCTTCATCCCAATGTCCTTTTATACCCGACTTTTCTGCATAACACTGTGCAGCCGTAACCGAAGCAATGTTCGATTGTATCGATTCATCCCAAAGTCCGAGCCGGGTAAAGATGTGCGAAGGCATGTGCTGCGCATGAGCCGATGCCGGTGCAATAGACGCATACATGCGCGCTGCGGGTAGCGCCAGCGTTGCGAGCTCCGGGTAATCATAATTGTGAATGATATAGTGTGCTATACCCGGATGGTTCGGCTTGCTATCAAAAATCTTTTGCAAAACGTCTCCTGCTTTTTTCTGTTTTTGAAATGTCTTGTCCGCAGGGTCGGAAGCAGCACCCAGTGCAAGCGCATAAAATATAGCGGCTTCATCGTCATCGGTATATTTTTCATAAAGGGCCTGCGATGCTTTTTCAAATTTCAACAGGCGTGTACGGTGGTCGAGTGTATTCCATTGATCATATATAGTAGCGATCGCTTCGATGTAATCCGATTCCCGGGTTGATTTATCGGTAACAACTGAACGAGCCAGTGTAATAATCTTAGAGCCTTTTTCCAGTTCGGCCGGAGAAGGCGGTGACCATAGCGGATGAAAGTTACTCATGGCTGCACCCCAATAAGCCATCGCACATTGAGGATCCTGGTCCATAACTTTTACAAATACTTTTTCGGCTTCGGTATATTCGAAGGAATGTAAAAGTGCTATCGCGAGATTAAAATCAGAACGTGTTTTTTCTGAACACGACTGACTGAATGATACCGAGCCGAACTGGTCGGTTCCTGAACTGCAGAGTGTTACTTCACCTCGCGTGAGTTCGATGGATGCTAATTCATTTTTGAGTTGGTCGTCATTCTTTTTGCCGGTGGTGCAACAAAGAAGAATTGACATCGTGAGGATGATCGGGTGGGGTTTCATAAGAAGAGGGTTAATGTATTTCGACTATGAAGTTATGCCAAAAGCATGGCTGTTCATAGGAGAGAGTCCGGAGGCTGGCTCACATAATGATGTGAAGAAATGGGATATGATTGCAG
>DJFR01000277.1:0-160 GCA_002432545.1 Flammeovirgaceae bacterium UBA5867
TGTTGATGTCAGATTATCACCTACCTGTAAACATTGGTAATCCGGATGAAATTACAATTCGCGATTTCGCAGAAGAAATTGTAAAACTCACGGGCACCAAGCAGAAGGTAGTATATAAGCCACTTCCGCAAGATGATCCGAAGCAACGCCAGCCCAACAC
>DJFR01000277.1:267-16360 GCA_002432545.1 Flammeovirgaceae bacterium UBA5867
CCTCTTAGATGTCATCCAGAAAAATACTAATCACTGGCGGAGCCGGATTTATAGGCTCGCACGTTGTCAGGCTGTTTGTTAACAAGTATCCGACATATACTATTATCAACCTTGACAAGCTTACGTATGCAGGTAATCTTGAGAACCTGAAAGACATTGAGAAGAAACCGAATTATCTCTTCGAGCGTGGCGATATACTGGACATAGAATTTCTGAACAGTGTATTCAGCAAGCATCAGATCGATGGCGTTGTACACCTTGCAGCTGAATCGCACGTAGATCGTTCACTTCATAACCCGACTGAGTTTGCCAATACAAACATCATCGGTACATTGAATCTATTGCGTGCTGCTCAAACTGCATGGAAAGGTAATTTTGAGAACAAGCGTTTTTACCACATCTCTACAGATGAAGTATATGGCTCTGCAGAGCATGGCGGGTTCTTTACGGAAGAAACTCCTATTGATCCGCGTTCACCATACTCAGCTTCAAAAGCAAGCAGCGATCACTTTGTAAGTGCATACTATAACAGCTTTGGTTTGCCAACGCTTATAAGCCGATGTTCCAATAACTACGGACCTTTTCACTTTCCTGAAAAACTTATACCGTTAATGATAAACAACATCATTAACAGCAAACCGCTGCCGGTATACGGTAAAGGAGATAATATACGCGACTGGTTATTTGTTGAAGATCACGCACGCGCTATAGATTCTATTTTCCATAAAGGAAAAGTTGGTGAAGTATATAACATTGGTGGAAACAACGAGTGGAAGAACATTGACCTGGTAAATCTGCTTTGTCATATCATGGATAAAAAACTCAACCGCGCAGAAGGTACCTCGCAAAAGTTGATCACCCATGTAACAGACAGACCTGGTCATGACTTGCGCTATGCTATCGATGCATCCAAGCTTATCAGCGAAACAGGCTGGCGTCCGGATGTAACTTTTGAAGTTGGCCTCGAAAAAACGGTTGACTGGTATCTGGCCAACACATCATGGCTGAACAGTGTAACATCAGGTGAATATCTGAAGTACTACAACAACATGTATCAAGGACGATAATTACGTGTGTATGTGTTTACGTTGGCGCGTGTCTGCGTTGTGCAGCATAAGTAACGTAAACACGTATCAACCTAAACACCAAAACACATGAAAGGTATAATCTTAGCAGGAGGTTCCGGTACGCGTTTGTACCCATTAACGATCGCTGTCAGTAAACAGCTTATGCCATTGTATGATAAGCCGATGATATACTATCCGTTGTCGGTATTAATGATGGCAGGTATTCGTGAGATTTTGATCATTGCTACACCTCATGATATGCCCATGTTTCAAAAACTTTTGGGAGATGGTAAAAACCTGGGCTGCTCTTTCAGTTATGAAGTTCAGCCGAAACCGGAAGGTCTCGCACAGGCATTTATCATTGGTGAAAAATTTATTGGTAATGATAAAGTAGCATTGATTCTTGGCGATAATATTTTCTACGGATCGGGTATGCAAAAACTTTTGCAATCAAATGTTGATCCGGACGGAGGTGTTGTATTTGCCTATCACGTCACCGACCCTGAACGCTATGGCGTTGTAGAGTTTGATGCTAATAAGAAAGCAATTTCCATCGAAGAGAAGCCGGCAAATCCCAAATCAAACTATGCGGTGCCAGGCCTATATTTCTACGATAACGAAGTTGTAAAAATATCGAAAGAGCTTAAGCCAAGTCCGCGCGGAGAATTGGAGATAACGGATGTAAACAATGTATACCTGAAGAAAGGCAAACTTACCGTAGCACCCATGAGTCGCGGTACAGCCTGGCTTGATACAGGTACTTTTGATTCGCTCATGCAGGCTTCCAATTTTGTGCAGACCATCGAGCAACGTCAGGGATTGAAGATCGGCTGTATCGAAGAAATTGCATTTCGCCAGGGCTTTATTACAAAAGATCAATTGTTGGCACTCGCTAAGCCACTGGAAAAAAGTGGTTATGGAACATACTTGAAAAACCTGCCAGAGTATATATAGTATGCTGGCAAAAGAATTTGCTGAAGCCGTATCGCACTATAGCAATGATACGATGTTGGCAGGTAAACTTTGGGATGAGATTGAGAAAAGTTATACGGCAAAGAAGCGGTATTACCATAATCAATCTCATCTCGAAAATCTTTTGAAGGAACTCACTTCCGTTAAAGAGTTTATTGAAGATTGGGATTGCATTATCTTCTCAATTGCTTATCACGACATTGTTTATAATACTCTTCAAAAAGATAATGAGGAGCAGAGCGCTGCGAAGGCCGAGCAGCGATTGGCCGAAATAGCTTTCCCAGCGGAGCGAATTCGTAAATGTTCCGAGCAGATTGTGGCAACTAAAGGTCATACTGTTAGCAGCGATCAGGATACAAATTTTTTCACAGACGCAGACTTGTCGATTCTTGGAGCTCCGTGGGAGGTATACGAGGCGTACTTTAAAAATATTCGGAAAGAATATTCATACTACCCGGATTTGCTATATAAACCCGGGCGGAAAAAAGTCTTGCAGCACTTTTTGTTGATGGAGAAAATATTTAAGACCGATAAATTCTTTTCAAAGTACGAAGAACAGGCCCGAAAAAATCTTTCAGCGGAGTTGGATACACTCTTATAATTCAGATAATCAGGCAGAATTTTGAAATTGAAGCAAAAAAACTATACTTTTGCCGAAGTTTCTTAGTATTCTTTTAGAGGGGACAACAGTCCCCTCTTTGTTTATAGCATTTTTTTACAATGGATATTGCAGCAGAGATAAGACGCATCGCTGAATCGATAGTAACAGACCCAAGTCAGTTTATCGTAGATGTTATTGTTTCTTCCAAACAAGGACCCCGCAAGGTGTTGGTGCTGCTTGACAGCGACAATGGAATCAGCATTGATGAATGTGCAGATGTAAGCAGGTCGCTCTCCAAAGTGTTGGACGAAGTGTCGTGGCTGGAAGACGCCTATATGTTGGAAGTTTCAACACCAGGGCTCGATCATCCGCTGAAGTTGACGCGTCAGTATCGTAAGAATATAGGGCGCAGACTGAAAGTAAAGGTTCCGGAAAAAATACAGGAAGGAAAGCTTACCGCAGTAACCGATGAAACTATTACGCTGGAGCAGGAAGTTGGTTCCGGTAAGAAGAAAGAAATAAAGACAATTGAAATTCCTTTTACAGACATAGAAAAAGCTTTTGTGTTAGTAAGTTTTAAATAATACGAAACCATGGATGCACATGAATTGATTCAGTCGTTTGCTGAATTTGCAAAACAAAAGAACATTGACCGGCCTACTATGATCCGGATCCTGGAAGACGTGTTCAAAAATATGATCCGTAAAAAATATGAATCGGATGAAAATTTTGACGTGATCATCAACGCGGATAAAGGCGATCTTGAAATCTATCGTTTCCGCGAGATTGTGGATGATGATTCAGAGGACATCTGGGACTTTGATAAGGTAAGCTTGTCAGAAGCCCGCAAGATCGAACCTGATTTTGAAGTGGGTGAAGAAGTATCCGAACAGATCTACATTGAAGATTTTGGACGCAGGGCAGTAACAACAGCACGACAGACATTAATTCAAAAGGTTAAAGACCTTGAAAAAGATATACTCTTCCAGAAGTATAAAGATCTGGTAGGCGAGATCATTGCCGGTGAAGTATATCAGCTATTGAGCAAGGAAGTATTGCTTACAGATGCTGAAGGCAATGAAATAGCAATACCACGTGGTGAGCAGATACAGAAAGACCGCTATCGCAAGGGAGAGAACGTACGGGCTATCGTACACAAGGTTGAGATGATCAACGGTAATCCGAAAATCATCCTGTCCAGAACTTCTCCCGTATTCCTGGAAAGATTATTCGAACAGGAAGTTCCGGAGGTATATGATGGTTTGATCACCATCAAAAAAGTAGTTCGTGAACCAGGCGAGCGTGCTAAAGTTGCAGTGGAGTCATACGATGATCGTATCGACCCGGTAGGGGCTTGCGTTGGTATGAAGGGATCACGCATTCACGCTATCGTTCGTGAATTGCAGAATGAGAATATAGATGTTATCAACTATACCGATAACCTCGAACTATATATTCAGCGCGCGCTGAGCCCGGCAAAAATATCATCTATCAAAATCGATAGAGATAACGGACGCGCAGCAGTTTACCTGAAGCCAGACCAGGTATCACTGGCTATTGGTAAAGGTGGCTTGAACATTAAACTTGCCAGCCGTTTGGTTGGTTATGAAATAGATGTATTCCGCGAACTGGCCGAAGGTCAGGTAGAGGAGGATGTGGATCTGGACGAATTCTCAGACGAAATTGAAAGCTGGGTAATTGAAGAATTGAATCGCATCGGTCTTGATACAGCAAAGAGTGTATTGGCGCTTTCCAAAGATGAACTGGTAAGACGCACAGACCTCGAAGAAGAAACTGTAGAAGGTGTATTGAACATCCTGAAGAAGGAGTTCGAATAAGTCGTTTGTGAATGGGTTTTATTACGAATCCTTAATAAGTGAGCGATGAACTGTGAACAATAAGTTAAATTGCGGGACTACACGCATTTGAATTTTAAAGTCCTTAAAAAAACAGGCATATTTGAATATGGCAGAAGAAAAGTTGATTAGGTTGAGTCAGGCTGCAAGAAAGCTCAATGTGGGGCACAATACCATCTTGGACTTTCTGGGGAAGAAAGGTTTTGAGGTTGAGAATAACCCCAACGCTAAACTCACGCCTGAGCAATTCAACCTTTTGTCTAAAGAATTTGCCTCTTCTGCAACCGATAAACTGGAGGCTTCAGGCCTTCACATTGGAGCCAAGCACACGGATAATCTGGTATTGGAAAGCGAGAAAGAACTCGCTAAGAAACGTGTAGAGGAAGAAGAGCGCATAATGATTAAAAACCTCGGGTCCAAAGAGGTTAAGGCAAAAGAAGAAGCAAAACAACCCGATAAAGTTGAGCGTGAAAAACCTAAACTCGAGGGTATTAAAGTTGTCGGTAAAATAGATCTCGAAAAGAAACCTGCGGCAAAAACAGAAACACCAGAGCCTGAAGTAAAGCAGCCACCGGTTGAAGAAAAACCAGTTGTTGAGAAGAAGGAAGTAAAAGAGCCTGTTATTGTTAAAGAAGTAAAAGAGCAGAAGGAAAAAGAGGTAGAGAAAGAGGTTGTCAAAGAAGAAGTAAAAGAAGTACCTCAGCCGGTAGCGGTTAAGGAAGTACCGAAAGAACCAGTGGTTACGGCACCTCCAAAAGCAATAGAGCAACCTCCGGTTGTTGCTGAAAAGGCAGAGCCTGAAATGGAGCTCATCAAAGCGAAGGCAGACCGACTGAAGGGATTGAAAGTTGTTGATAAGATTGAATTGCCGGTTGATAAGAAGAAAGATTCTCCGGTTGCGTCATCGGATACGAAAGACGATCGTAAAGGCAAGCGTCCGCGTAAGCGTATACCAACTGACGATCAGAAAGGTCCACAACAAGGTGGTCAGCAAGGACAAGGCCAGGGAGGACAACGTCCTAACCAACCGGGTCAACAACGTCCTCATCAACAACATGGCCATGGCCAGCAAAGAAGAGGTCCGCATCCGCCAAGAGTTCAGAAGGAAGAACCTACTGAAAAGGAAATACAGGATCAGATCCGTGCTACACTTGCCAAACTAAGTGGCGGTGGTAAGAAAACAAGCGGATCGAAATATAGAAGAGAAAAACGTCAGGCTAACTCGGAAGCACAGGAACAACAGATGCTTCAGGAACAGGAGGCATCGAAGACGTTGCGCGTGACAGAGTTTATCTCTGCGAACGACCTCGCATCACTCATGGATGTATCCGTGAACGATGTTATCTCNNATCACTGTAATTACAGACGAGTTCGGATATAATGTTCAATTTACTTCTGCAGAAGAAGAGCTTGAAGTAGAAGAAGACACCGATGAAGAAGCAGATCTTCTGCCACGTGCACCGATCGTTACGATCATGGGTCACGTTGACCACGGTAAAACATCGTTGCTTGACTATATCCGTAACACGAAAGTTACAGCATCCGAAGCCGGAGGTATAACGCAGCACATTGGTGCGTACGATGTAACTACGAAGAGCGGTAACAAAATAGCTTTCCTCGATACACCAGGTCACGAAGCGTTTACAGCGATGCGTGCCCGTGGTGCGAAACTTACAGATATAGCGATCATTGTGGTAGCGGCTGATGATGACGTAATGCCACAGACGAAAGAAGCGATTAACCACGCACAGGTTGCCGGTGTACCAATTGTTATTGCGATCAACAAAGTTGATAAACCATCTGCTAACCCGGATAAGATTCGCGAGTCACTTTCGAAAATTAATATACTCGTTGAAGAGTGGGGTGGTAAATATCAGAGTCAGGAAATTTCAGCGAAGTCTGGTAAAGGTATAGATGATCTGCTGGAGAAAGTGTTGCTCGAAGCCGAGCTTCTCAACCTCCGTGCAAACCCGAACCGAAATGCTACTGGTTCAACCATTGAAGCTTCTCTCGATAAAGGCCGTGGTTATGTAGCAACGGTAATGGTACAAACGGGTACACTTCGCATTGGAGATATAGTATTGGCTGGTGCTCACTACGGTCGCGTAAAAGCGATGTTTGAAGACACTGGTAAAAAAGTAAATGAAGCCGGACCATCTACACCGGTAGTATTGCTCGGTCTTGACGGTGCACCTCAGGCAGGTGAGAAGTTTATGGTTATGGAAACAGACCGTGAGGCTCGTGAACTTGCCGGTAAGAGAAGCCAGTTGCTGCGTGAGCAAAGCATCCGCACGAAGAAACATATTACACTGGATGAGATCGGAAGACGTCTCGCCATTGGAAGCTTCAAGCAATTGAACGTGATTGTGAAAGGTGACGTGGATGGATCCGTAGAAGCGTTATCCGATTCATTGCTTAAACTTTCAACACCAGAGATACAGGTTGCCATTATACACCGCGGTGTCGGTCAGATATCAGAGTCAGATGTATTGCTGGCGTCTGCATCCGATGCGATCATCCTCGGCTTCCAGGTACGTCCTTCCAATTCAGCGAAACGCGTTGCTGAGAATGAAGAGATTGAGATCCGTCTCTACTCNNATCATCTACGATGCGATCAACGATGTGAAGGCTGCGATGGAAGGTATGCTTGCACCAGAAACAGAAGAAGTGATCGTAGGAAACGCAGAGGTTCGCGAGGTCTTCAAGATTTCGAAAGTAGGAACCATTGCAGGTTGTATGGTTACTGATGGATCAGTGAAACGTTCTAACCCGATACGCCTCATTCGCGATGGTATTGTGGTATATGCAGGTAAACTCGGATCACTCAAGCGTCACAAAGACGATGCGAGCGAAGTACGCTCAGGTTTCGACTGCGGTATAGGTATAGATGGCTTCAACGACATGCAAGTCGGAGATGTGATCGAAAGCTACGAACAACGCGAAGTCAAGCGAACGCTCTAATTCAAAAATATAGTATATACAAAGCCTGGCCAGTCATGGTCAGGCTTTTTTTAATCTTAACGTTAACACAACGTACAAGTCTTTTTACGACTGCTCTTTTGCAGTACATCATGGGAATACACCAGTATTGGATTTACGCACTCGGTTTTTTTGCACAGTCGCTGTTTGGAGCACGACTCGTGGTACAACTATTCTATTCTGAAAAACAAGGCAGAGTTGTATCGCCAACTATATTCTGGCAATTAAGCCTGCTTGCTTCATTCCTGTTTCTCATCTATGGTATCATTCGCGATGATGTTGTAATTATACTGGGCCAAACGCTGTCGTACTTTATATATGTTCGTAACCTTCAATTGAAAAACGATTGGAGAAAAATTCCATTGGTACTGCGTATCGTTTTACTGTTGTTACCGGTAGCAGCATTTGTCTGGATCATTTTGGGTTCAGATAATAAAATGGATCAGATCTTTTCAAAAAATGATTTCACGAACCCGATCATTTTTGCGGGCGCTATAGGCCAGCTCATGCTCAACCTGCGCTTTATATACCAGTGGTATTACTCCGAGAAACATAAAACATCCATACTTCCATTGGGCTTTTGGGTTATAAGTACAGGTGCTTCGGTTCTCATACTTACGTATGCAACATATCGCATTGATCCCGTTTTGCTTGTTGCTCAAAGTATGGGTATAGTAGTATACGTTCGAAATATATTTATACACTTTAAGTCCAAAGCAAAGGCTGCAGCTTAAAGACATTAACAAAAAACACTGCCGGTGCCATCACTCCTTTCAGAAAAAGTACAGCAGTTTATTCATCAGCATGCAGGTGATGATGAGCGTGAACTTGTTCTCCGATACAAGGAAGTTGACGGTGTTCCGTTAGCCCGCATCGCTGAGCAAATTGCCGGACGCAGAAAAGCGAAAGATAAACTCCCAACTTTTTATAGTACACCTAATATACTATATCCTCCAGGCATAAATCTCGAGCAAAGTTCTTCTGAACAAACAGCAAAGTTTAAAACAGAAGTTATAAAACAGGAAGCTGTCCATAACGGCACAGTTGTAGATCTCACCGGAGGTTTGGGTGTAGATGTATATTTCTTCGGAAAAATATTTGACAAGGTTGAATACATAGAGCCTGATGAATCGCTTCTTCAGATCGTACAACACAATCATCATCAACTGGGTGCTGCTAACATTTCACATCATCACACCAAAGCAGAAGATTTTTTACAAGCTTCATGGAGAGCAGACCTTGTATTTATAGATCCTTCGCGTAGAAATAAAGGCCAGAAAGTTTTTAAGCTCAGCGATTGTGAACCTGATGTTACCGCGCTATATACGCTTATTTTCGAAAAGACTGCCTGCCTGCTAATCAAAGCATCACCCTTGCTGGATATACAGCAGGCCTTGCGCGAACTGCCTACGGTACAGACTATATATGTTGTATCCGTTGCCAATGAATGTAAAGAACTTTTGTTTCTCTGCAAGAAAATGGTTGGACATGAACCTGAAATTGTAACAGTAAATATTCTCTCATCACACACCGAAAAATTCTCATTCACTAAAACACAAGAGCAGCAGGCAATCGTTGCATATAGTTCACCGCTGGAATATTTATACGAACCCAATGCCTCTATACTAAAGGCTGGTGCTTTTAAGATTGCAGCTACGCAGTATGGCCTGTCTAAAATAGATGTGAGCACGCATCTGTATACCAGCGCAGAATATAGGGCCGACTTTCCGGGGAGAATTTTTCAGGTGGAGGCACTTATAAAAAACGATTTGAAAGTTATTCAGACATACTTTCCGGAAGGTAAAGCAAACGTGATGACACGCAACTATCCCTTAGGTGCGGAAGAACTTAAAAAGAAAGTAAAGCTGAAAGATGGTGGTGAAAAATTTCTGATCGGCTTCTCGGGTCCGAAGGAAAAATTCCTGGCCGTTGCCAGACGCGTTGTTGTATAGCACGCAAATTCATTTCCGATTAACCATGCCTCACTTTTCTTTAATACTTTTGCAGCAATTATTATTCTATGACTATTACGGGCGACATCATTCTGAAGAAAGGTAAGGAGTATTCCATCGAGCGTTTCCACCCATGGATATTTTCAGGGGCCATTCAAAAAACACAAGGCAATCTTACCGATGGATGTTGGGTAAAAGTATTCAGTTATAAAAATAAAGTGCTTGGCTATGGCCATTACCAGAACGGAAGTATTGCTGTTCGAATGCTGAGTTTTAGCGAGCAAACACCGGCTGAAGATTTCTGGATAAATAAATTGTCCAATGCGTTAAAGGTTCGCAGTAACTCCGGACTCCCGACAACCATTACCAATGCATTCAGACTCGTACATGGTGAAGGCGATGGCTTACCCGGTTTGATCATTGATATATATGATGGTGTCGCAGTAGTACAGGCGCACGATGCCGGCATGCACCTCGATCGTTATGAAGTATCACAAGCTCTGCAGGTAGTATTGGGTAAAGATCTAAAAGTTGTATACTATAAAAGTCACGGCACATTACCCGGTAAATTACGCGATGCTCAGCAAGATGAATATCTCTTTGGATCAGGTATAGCTACACATGTTGTCGTTGAGAATGATAACAAATTTTTGATTGATTGGGAGGAAGGACAGAAGACCGGATTTTTTCTCGATCAACGTGAGAACAGAAAATTACTAGGCGATTTTTCCAAAGGGAGAAAGGTACTGAATACATTCTGCTATACCGGAGGCTTTTCGGTATATGCACTGCATGCCGGAGCGGAGCTCGTTCACTCGGTAGATGCCTCTGAAAAAGCTATAGCATTGACCCGCAAAAATCTTGAACTGAACGGATACGATGCAACCAAACATACATGTTTTGCAGAGGACACGTTTGACTTTCTGAAAGACAAACAAGATCAGTATGATGTAATCGTATTGGATCCGCCAGCTTTTGCAAAGCATCGTGATGCACGTCACCAGGCTGTGAAGGGATATCAGCGTCTCAACACAGAGGCCATGAAGAAGATTAAACCGGGCGGCATCATCTTTACATTCTCTTGCTCGCAGGTAGTAGACCGTCAGTTGTTTTACGATACTGTTGTATCGGCCGCTATACAAGCCGGCCGACAAATAAAAGTATTGCACCATCTCTCACAACCAGCCGATCATCCTGTATCTATATTTCATCCGGAAGGAGAGTATCTGAAAGGGCTTGTGCTCTATGTAGAGTAATGTTTATTTAAAGTGCCATTCTTTTACAGTGCGATGCGAAATAAGTTGCCAGCTTTTACTGCGTATAGCGAATACGCGAACGTAGCGTATACCATACCGCACTAATTTATCCGCATCGCTTCGTGTAATGGTAAGACTGCCCGTAACAATAGCAACATTGTCGTGTAGCTCTACCAGCGTTGAGTCATGCACACGTGAGGTAAATTTCTTGGCAGGATTTTCAACATCTTTTATCCAGCTGTTTTTGCCTTCTACATGTCCTGTACCATGTGTAAAAACAAAGTCGTCTGCGTATAGCTGTTTAAGTTTGCTGATATCTTTTTTTACAACAGCATCGTCAATGCTCCGGTTAATAGCATCAACGTTTTTTTGCGCATCCGAAGATTGTGCATATATATATCCTGCTGTACTTTGGAGGAGGATAAGACAAGTAAGAAAAGCTTTCATAATGGTAAGTTGGATGAATGCCAATGACCCAAGATAGAAAATGATTGTATGATTTTACAGGTATATGTTTTTGATGGTTGCTGATATAAGTAAGATGTGTCAGCGGAAGCTTTTCTACACCGGGTTATCTTATTCTTCTCAGGGTATAGTCACATCGGGCAGGCGGTTTTAAAGCCGCTTAAGCGGGTTGAATTCCTGTCCATAAACGTTGGTATGTTTGCTGTAATTAGGATAACTTTGGACTCTTAAATCAAAATAATATGTACTCAATCCTGTTACAAGCGCAGCAACAAAGCAACCCTTATTTTCAGTTTATTTTCTTTGGAGCTATTATCGTAGTGTTTTATTTCTTCATGATACGCCCGCAGCAGAAAAAGGCCAAGGATCAAAAGAAATTCTCAGAAGAGATTAAGCGTGGCGATGCAGTTGTTACCATTGGTGGTGCGCACGGTACCGTGGCAGAACTCGAAGGCGATACTTTTATTCTCGAAGTAGAGAAAGGCGGTCGCATCCGTTTCAACAAGTCTGCCATATCTATGGAGGCAACCAGAGCAGCTGCTAATAAAAAATAAACGTATACATGTGCTGCGGCACGTGAAACGTACACACCAAAACACGTATCAACATACACACAAAAGAAATTCAGCTTGCTACGTCTAGATAGAAAAAACTGGAAGGCCGTTGTACTGTGTTTATTCGCAGCTACGGTCTTCTGGTTTTTTAATGCGCTGAATAAGAACTATACCACCAACATTACCTTTCCGGTAAAGTTTGATTATGACCAGGAGAATTACATTCCCATCCATCCGCTGCCGCAGATCGTACGTGTTAATGTTACCGGTATAGGATGGGACTTGTTCAGGAGAAGTCTCGGGTTAAAAATTCCTCCATTGGTAATTCCATTAGAGCGACCTGTTGAAGTAAAAAAGATTGTGGGCAGCACCTTGCCTCCGTTGTTTGCAAATCAGCTGGAGCGACTACAGATTAACTTTGTTTTAACAGACACACTTCATGTTGCTATAGAACCCAAAGGAAGAAAATGGATAAGCCTTGCTGTTGATACTCCATCTATACTTTTCAAAACCGGGTATATCATGACAAGTAAACCAGCCATTACTCCCGATAGTATTTTTATTGAAGGACCGTGGAAACTTGTAAAGAGTATTTCCGAACCGTTGTATCTAAAGATACCACAGCGCAACATTGATGAGAATTTTCACAACGAGGTAGAGGTACAATTTGTAAACAGCGAACTGATCCGGAGAAATCCGCCTACAGTACATGTTAACTTTGAAGTAGATCTGCTCAGGCAGATGACAGATTCTATTCGTCTTGTACTGGTAAATCTTCCCAAGGGCGCAAAGCCTTCGCTGGGTATACGAAGACTCCCTTGTACATTTGCTATACCGCAACGTGCTATGAACAGCTATCATCGCGACTCAATAAAGGCGATTGTTGACCTCCAGAATTTTTCACGTGGTGTTAAGCGGGTGCAACCTGTTTTACAGGGGCTGCCTCCATACGCTAAGGTGATAAAGGTTGATTCCGTATTCATTAAATTTTAAAGTGTGAGCAATCCTCTTCAAATTGGTATTACCGGAGGAATTGGTTCGGGTAAGACACTCGTATCAAAAATTTTTGCGTGCCTTGGTATTCCTGTATATGATGCCGACAGCCATGCGAAAGAACTAATGACCACCGATGGAATTCTCGTATCACAGATAAAGAAAGAATTCGGTGATTTGTCGTACCTGAGCGATGGAACCCTGAACCGGAAATACCTGAGCGAAGTAGTATTTAATAAACAGGAGAGATTGGATGTGCTGAATAAACTGGTACATCCGCGTGTAGGTGAAAATTATACCCAATGGGTAAAGCGTCATAACAATAAAGCGTATGTATTAAAAGAAGCTGCGCTCTTGTTTGAGACAGGCTCTTATCAGGCGCTGAATAAAATTATAGTAGTTCATGCTCCGGAAGAAGTACGCATTAAAAGGGTTATGCATCGTGATGGAAGGGCTGAACAGCAGGTGCGGGAAATAATACGAAAGCAGATGTCTGAGGAAGAGAAACTGAAACGTGCAGACTTCATAATTTACAACGATGAGTCTTCCCTGATTATCCCACAAGTGCTCTCGCTGCACAACAGTCTTCAGATGAATATAGCCTGATTGGTGCCCTTATTCCTTCCTGAACCAGATCAGTATCGCGCGTGTTAATTAAAAAGCTATTGAACCTTAATTGTATAATGTCAAGATTTAGTATTCTATTGTTTGCTTTTGCTTTGGTGTTTGCATCCTGTAAATCAAAGAAAGAGAACCAGGCAGCAGGCGGTCGTCCGCGTATGCAAGGCCCGGTAACAGCCGATGCATTTCGCGTAGCACGAAGCTCCATTAGCGAGAAGATAGAAGTACCAGGCTCACTGCTGCCTTTTGAAGAAACACAACTTCGTGCAGAAGTTGGCGGGCGCATTGTGGCACTGAATATAAATGAAGGTTCATTGGTGCAGAAGGGAACATTGCTTGTTAAACTATTTGATAAAGATCTGCAGGCGCAACTGAAAAAACTTCAGGTACAACTTCAGATCAAAGTGAAAACAGAAGAACGTAATCGCGAGTTGGTAAAGATAAATGGTATCAGCCAGCAAGACTATGACCTCGCGGCACTTGATGTTGAAAACCTGAAGGCAGATATAGAATCAACTGAGATTGCTATATCTAAAACAGAAATACGTGCACCCTATACCGGCAGAGTAGGTCTGCGTAATATAAGTTTAGGATCCTATATATCACCCACTGATGTAGTGACTACGATTCGCCAGGTCGATCAGTTGAAGCTCGAATTTTCTGTGCCCGAAAAATATGCGAAAGAACTGCAGAAAGGATATAAAGTAAGTTTCAAAATAGATGGCGGTGGTCAACCTCATCAGGCAACAATTCTGGCAACCGAAAGCAGCGTTGATCAGAATACAAGAACACTGAAGATACGCGCAGTTGTAAATGACAAACATCCGGAGCTGGTGCCGGGTATATTTGCGAAAGTAAATTTACAATTGGGTCAGGACAATCAGGCGCTGCTGGTACCTACTCAAGCTGTTATACCTACAGCGCGCGATAAGCAAGTTATACTTGTTCGAAACGACAGCGTGATGTTTACCAGTGTGCAGACCGGTATACGTGATTCAGCCTATATACAGATCCTTACCGGACTCAAGCCCGGTGATACTGTAATTACCTCCGGGTTAATGGCGATACGGCCATCTTCGAAAGTAAAAATAACAAAGGTGAACACCCTCTAAGGAAAACACTATGAACATTTCTGAAGTAAGCTTACGAAGACCGGTACTGGCATTTGTGATGAACATCATCCTGGTGCTGTTCGGAATTATAGGCTTTAACTTTTTAGGTGTACGCGATTACCCGGCCATTGATCCTCCGGTAGTAAATGTGCGCACAACCTATTCGGGTGCAAATGCCGATATTATTGAGTCGCAGATAACAGAGCCGCTTGAGAAATCGATCAACGGTATAGCCGGTATCAAAAATATTATATCCTCTTCCAGTGTTGGTACCAGTAACATCAATATAGAGTTTGAGCTGGGTATAGATCTTGAAGCTGCTACAAACGATGTGCGTGATAAAGTATCGCAGGCTATACGATCATTACCACAGGATCTTCCCAATCCACCAGTTGTAGCAAAAGCAGATGCTAACTCAGACGCTATCATCTCGATGACAGTACAGAGTACTACCAGGAATTCACTGCAGCTGACCGAGTATGCCAACAATGTACTGGTAGAACGCCTCCAGACAATTCCGGGTGTTAGTAGTATACAGGTATGGGGCGAGAAGCGTTACGCTATGCGTATCTGGCTCGATCCTGCCAAACTCAGCGCCTATAGCTTAACACCACTCGATGTACAAACGGCACTCAATAAAGAAAACGTTGAATTACCTTCGGGTAAAATTGCAGGTAATGCAACCGAGCTCACCGTAAGAACCTTTGGTAAATTATATACCGAAGAAGATTTTGAGCGAGTAATTATCAAGTCAACACCGCAAGGTGACATACGTCTGCGCGATATAGGACAGGCATTACTCGGACCCGAGAACGAAGAATCTATACTTCGTGAAAGTAACATTCCGATGGTAGGCCTTGCTATAGTACCATTACCAGGTTCTAACTATGTAGAGATATCTGATGAGTTCTACAAACGTCTCGATCAGATCAAGAAAGAAGTTCCGGAAGATATATCGCTTGATATAGCGATGGATCAAACTGTTTTCATTAAACGTTCTATTGAGGAAGTAGAAGAAACGTTAATCATTTCGTTCTTGCTCGTGGTATTGATTATCTATCTCTTCTTCCGCGATTTTATTATTGCTATACGACCACTTATCGATATACCGGTTTCACTTGTCGCTACGTTCTTCATCATGTACCTCTGCGGGTTCTCAGTAAATGTACTTACCATGCTCGGTATAGTGCTCGCCACAGGTCTTGTGGTAGACGATGGTATTGTGGTTACTGAAAATATATACAAGAAGCTAGAGCAGGGTATGAATAAATACCAGGCTGCACTCGAGGGCTCAAAAGAAATTTTCTTTGCTGTAATTTCAACGTCCATTACCCTGGCCGTTGTGTTTCTCCCTATATTATTTCTGCAGGGCTTTGTCGGTCGGTTGTTCCGTGAATTCGGAATTGTTGTAGCAGCCGCTGTACTGGTGTCTTGTTTTGTATCGCTTACATTAACACCGGTATTGAGTGTAAAGCTTACGCGCAGTCAGCATGAACATTCATGGTTCTATCGTGTAACCGAACCTTTCTTCCGCGGTATGGAAGATGGTTACAGACGCTTGCTCGAAGGCTTTATGCGTATACGCTGGGTATCCATTGTGATTATCTTATTATGTATTGCATCCGCCTGGTTTATAGGAACCAACATGCAGTCTGAACTTGCACC
>DJFR01000277.1:16410-16901 GCA_002432545.1 Flammeovirgaceae bacterium UBA5867
GTTACAGCTCCGGGCTTTACAGGCGGTGGTGCTGTAAACACAGGCTTCGTTCGGGTAACACTATCCGATCCGCAAGACAGGGATCGATCGCAGCAGGATATAGTGGACATGGTGAATCGAAATCTTTCACGTTTCCCGGAAGGTAAAGCATTTGCTATACAGGAGCAGACTATATCTGTGAACAGACGTGGTGGCTTGCCGGTGCAGTTTGTACTTCAGAATAACAACCTTGAAAAACTCCGTGCTGTACTTCCTGAATTTCTGGAAGAAGCAAACAGCAACCCGGTACTGCAAGGTGTAGATATAGACCTGAAATTCAACAAGCCTGAATTACGTGTAGAGATCAACCGCCTCAAGGCAGCACAACTCGGCATTAGCGTTCAGGATATAGCACAGACGCTGCAACTTGCCTATAGTAATCTTCGCTTCGGATATTTTACCAAGGAAGGAAAACAATACCAGGTAATGGGACAGGTAACACGCATTGATCG
>DJFR01000211.1 GCA_002432545.1 Flammeovirgaceae bacterium UBA5867
ATACATATACCACGCAGAAATACAGGTTGATTGTTCAGCAGGATCTGCTTTCCCTTAACTTCCACCGTGCGGAAACCAATCTTATCAGTAACTTTATCGTGTGCTGAAGAAAGAACTACCGGGTATAGTTTCGGCTTCTCCGGTGTCCACAACTGCAGGTTCTTTACCTTGAATGTAAAGCGCGCAGTATCTGATTTATATACAGCCTTCGTCTTTATTTTCAACTCCGGTATTTCTATTGTTACATCACCGGGAGCAGTTCCATGAAGTACTGCCCAGCCGGTAATTGTTTTTTGCGTGGCACCAATGGATGCTTTATCCAGTGAAACAAAATAGTCTCTGATAAATGTTTCCGGCACTGTAACCAGGTTAACATCTCGTGTGATGCCTCCGTAGTTCCACCAGTCCGTATTCAACGTGGGTACTTCATCTTTCAGGCGTTTATTATCGACCTTTACTACCAGGAAATTACCTTCTGCCTTCAGCAGCCCGCGCGGTATTTCGAAGTTGAACGGAGTAAACCCGCCAATGTGTGTACCGAGTTTCTTCCCATTCAGGTATACATGCGCCTGGTAATTTACAGCACCAAAGTGTATATATATCCGTTCGTTACCCGATGGCAGTGTGGCGTTAAAAGTCTTTTTATACCAGACAGTACCTTCGTAGTATAGAAACTTGGGATCCTGCGAGTTCCAATCACGCGGCACCTTTAATGTATATTCATTGGTATAGCCGTGTTCCTTGCGATCGGTCTTGTTATCCGGTACATCCGAATTCCAATAGGCCTCACGGTCATTCTCCCCACGCTCCTGCCAGCGATAGTTATAGTATCCCGTTTCATACGGATCAATTATATAGTTCCAGTCACCATTGAGACTTACGATCTTTCTGCCCGAAACATTGGCGATCAGCTCTTGCTGTGCATTTGTTGAAAGGGACAACAGTATGCCCAACAGCAGCATCGCTGCTTTGGAGAAACTTGTACATAAGCTCGGTAACTTCATAGGTAATTGGATTATACTATATAAATACAGGTATCACTTCACCGCAGGAATGGAATCCAGTATTGGCTTCGCCAGCGTCTGCAAATTCTTTTGAGACGTTTCCAGTAGTTCCAATACGATCACTTCATTTTTGCCAACCTTCAGCCATTCTGCCGGAACATATATAGTTTGCTGCGGACCGATCGACCAGTATCTTCCCAGGTTGTGTCCGTTGATCCATACTACACCTTTCCCCCATTGACGCATGTCCAGGTAAGTATCATTCACTTCCGTCAGCGTAAATGTTCCTGCTTTGATGACCGGGCCTGCTGCGGTTCTCTTCTTAGTCGTTTTGTTGGCAGGCATAGCCACATTGCTAAATGGCAATGAATACATTTGCCAGTTCAGTATTTCAGTCTTGTTAAGCGTTACTGAAGATGTAATACCTTTTTTATTCTTCAACAGGTACGGTCCGAAATTAATGCGTCCCAGGTTTTCCACCAGTATATCAAGCTTTACATCTCCGGCTGGTATTACAACGGACAGGCTATCCTGACGAAGTCTGCGATCGAGCACCCCCACACGTTTACCATTGATGAAAACAATTCCATAATCGCGAAGCTCATTAATCTTCAGTATACCCGTACCGCCACTGTTCTTCAGCGTGGTGCTATATAAAACAAAACCGTACGCCTGGTTCAGATCTTCAAATGTAAGCGGGTGTACATTGGTTACCGGTTTGGGTAGTATATCAAATATACCGGTTTCGGCTGAAAGATTTATCAACGGCAGGGCTACTGCTTTTTTAGCTGCGGGCACAGCAGGCAACACCTGCCCTGCCGGAAGATGTTTCTGAATAACGTTTCTGAACGTCTGGAATTTCTCTGTAGCATTTCCGGCTTCATCCAGCGGTGCATCATAGTCGTAGCTGCTGATCTGCGGCTCGTACGGATTTTTGTCGTTGTAGTTCGCACCATTCATAAATCCCCGGGTAGTGCCACCGTGAAACATATACATGTTAATGGAAATACCAGCCCCGAGAACAGCATCCAGTTTAGGAGCATGGTCTTTTGCAGGCACGGTGTGATGTAGCGTGCCCCACCAGTCAAACCAGGCCGGGTACCATTCTGCTATATAGAACGGACCTTTACCTTCATGATACTGACGAACAAGCGCCTTCACTTCTTTCGGATTGTCCAATCCATTCACTGCCGGCAACAAGCCCGGTATATGTCCGTCCTTTACTTTGGGAGCCGGATCACAGGTATATAGCAAGCCATCAAAGCCCGCTTCAATGAAGAGGCGCTTATTCTCTTCCAGGTATGCCTTGTCATTTGAATAAAAGCCATACTCATTTTCAACCTGCACCATCAGAATGTTACCGCCATGATTTACCTGGAGCGGCACAAGTTGTTTGGCTACTTCTTTAATATAGTTCCGGTACGCGGTAATGAATTTAGGTTCGAGACTGCGCACGATCAGACCTTCTTCTTTTTGCAACCAGTAAGGATAGCCACCGAATTCCCACTCGGCACACACATAAGGACTTGGTCGCAGTACTACCCACAGCCCTTCTTCCTGTGCTATCTTTACAAAAGCTGCTATATCATTGTTGCCTGAAAAATCATATTTACCTTTCTCCGGTTCGTGTACATTCCAGAATACATACGTGCCGATCGTATTTAACCCCATAGCTTTCGCCATACGCATGCGATGACGCCATGCTTCTTTGGGTATACGCGGGTAATGAAGTTCCCCCGATATCATCAGGAATGGCTTGCCATCCAGTATAAATGTCGAGTCGCCTAAGGCAAAGGTGTGATTGCTGTTCTGTGTCCATCCGGAATGAGACACGAAAAAGAAAATCACCAGGAGAAAACACAAACGGAAAAAGTTGGTGGTGCGGTGGTTGGTTGTCATATAAACAAATTGGCTTGGGTTGAGTTATGAGTGAATACAGTTTCTATTAATGACTCACAATATTCACAATAACATCGGTTTTGCAGAGGGTCAAATTTGTAAAACATAAGGGTGCTTTTGATTGCCCGGCAGACAGATCAAAACGTTGTCGTAAAGGAAAGTGATGTCTGATAAAAATTAAAAGCACCTACTGCGTTGACGTGCATTATAACGATATGCCCCCCTTAAAACTTAATATACCCCCGCTTATAGCCGCATAAGGTTCACTACTGCTGTTTGATATCCGGTGTATAATGCCGTTTAAACTTAAAATTACTACGGAATGACCGGTATGATATAATGAAATCTTCACACACAAGTATATATAAGCACTATGCATCGCATATTATATATACGGGTTATACAGCTTTACATACCGTTGGCATTATACCGGCAGGTATTTATTGAGCACTTTTCCATTTTTGTACGAAATCGAGCTTTCCAGTTTTAGAAACTTTGTCTCGTTAAAAATGGAGAGTCCGCTGCCGATAGCAACCGGGCTTGTGAAAATATAATATTCGTCAATCAGGTTTTGGTTGATCAGCGAGCTCACAAAGTTTGCGCCTCCATAAACCATCAGATCCTTACCCGGAGCGTTCTTCAGTTTCTGTATGGCAGCAGTCGCGTCACCGTTTTCCACTTCCAGGTTCCTGCCGTTGATAGCAGTTTGTGTGCGACTGAAAACAATCTTGCGCATATTTACCATGCGCTGTGCTAAACCTTGCTCGGGACTGTCGGGTTGATTATCAACTACATCTTCCCAGTAATCGATAAATCCACGAGTCATCTTGCGTCCCAGCAAAATAGTATCGCAGCTGTCAGCCAGCTCAATGATGCGCTGAAAGTTTGCTTCATCCGGGGTGCCAGATGCCCACATCCAATCCAACTGACCTTCCGGTCCGGCAACAAAACCATCCATGGTCATTTGCACCTGTAATTTTAATTTTCGCATATATCCTGTTTTTTTAAGTGATTGTACTTCTTTCTGTACAAATATCAGCAGATGGCCATGATATCGGTGAGTATAATCACGACAGAATACGAGGTGATTTGCGACTATCGAACAACAAGTAATTATATAGTTTGTTACGCGTGCGTTACGCTATATTCCTTTACTTTGCAAAAATCAGATCATACAACCTTGAACAACGTTCTAATTATTGATGATGAAGAAAACCTGCGCAAATTGCTGGCGCGGGTAATCGAGCTTGAAGGATACCCGGTATACCAGGCTGCTTCTATAAAAGAAGGTATACGGATACTGGAGAAAGAGAATATAAATATAGTAGTGTCGGATGTTAAGCTTCCCGATGGAAACGGTGTTGAACTGGTAAAGAAGATCAAACAGGATTATCCTGTTGCCGAAGTCATTGTACTCACAGCATACGGCACAATAGAAGATGGTGTAAAGGCCATCAAGAACGGAGCATTCGATTACCTGACCAAAGGCGAGCATCCGGAAAAAATCATTCCACTGTTAAGTAAAGCTTCTGAAAAATCATCGCTCCAGCAAAAGGTTATCAGCCTTGAATCCAGGCTTCAGCAACGCTTTGGCTTCAACAATATATTGGGAGACAACAAGCGTCTGCAGCAAAGTATCGCGCTCGCGCGAAAGGTAGCAACCACCGACACAACGGTATTGCTACTGGGCGAAACCGGAACCGGTAAAGAAGTTTTTGCCCAGGCTATCCATTATGAAAGTATACGCAAGACAAAATCATTTATAGCGGTTAACTGCAG
>DJFR01000074.1:0-9618 GCA_002432545.1 Flammeovirgaceae bacterium UBA5867
CTTATAGTACCATCTTGTTCAATTGACTTTTGTTTCGCCACTTATACGTATAATTTTCTTCTATATACTTGTGCGTTGTCAATATCTCCGTCCTATCTTCATGCACAGCCACAGTATGTTCAAAATGTGCTGAAGGTTTTTTATCTGAAGTTCGGATAGTCCATCCGTCCCTCTCTTGCACCACATTCTTTGTTCCCTGATTGATCATGGGTTCAATCGCGAACACCATTCCAGGTACTATCTTTATTCCTTTACCGCGCTTTCCGTAGTTCGGAACTTCTGGGTCTTCATGAAGTTTCTTTCCAACGCCATGTCCTACCAGCTCTCTTACTACTCCGTATCCGAAACTCTCTACATAACTTTGAACAGCGTACGCAACATCACCAATCCGATTTCCTGCTTTAGCTTGCTCGATTCCTTTGTATAAAGAATCATATGTGCGCTCCAGCAGAAGTAGTGTCTCGTCACCTACCTCTTCCAAAGGATATGTATAGGCTGAATCACTGTGATAACCTTTATAATACACTCCGCAATCAACAGAGATTATATCAGTTGCTCGTAATTCATAATTTCCAGGGAAACCATGCACCACTACCTCATTGACAGATATACATAATGAGGCAGGGAATCCATTGTAGTTCTTAAATGATGGAACCCCACCGTTATCCCTAATAAACTCTTCGGCAACCTTGTCCAACGTTAAGGTTTTGACACCAGGCTTTATCAGCTTAGCTATCTCTCCATGTGCTCTCCCAAGAATCTGGGCGCCTTCACGGATCAAAATCAATTCCTCCTCCGTCTTTAAATGGACCATTCAGTTTTAGGCCGCAGCAAATTGAGAACGTCCTTTCACTCTACCTGACTTCATCATACCTTCATAATGTCTCATCAGCAAGTAGCTTTCAATTTGTTGAAGAGTATCTAATACGACACCTACAAGAATCAACAATGAAGTACCTCCATAAAACTGAGCGAAGTTCTGACCTACTCCTGCTTTTACAGCAAATGCCGGAAGCACCGCTATAGCTGCCAGGAATATTGCACCCGGTAACGTGATCCGTGATAACACGGTATCTATAAATTCAGCCGTTTGTTTGCCCGGTTTAACACCTGGAACGAAACCGCCATTTCTCTTCAAATTATCAGCGATGTCGTTTGAATTGATCGTAATCGCTGTATAAAAGAACGTAAAGATCAAAATCATACTTGCAAACAATACACTATACTGCCATGAGTACGGATCTGAAAAAGTAGATCCTATATATGCTCCAACATCACTATCATTCCATATACCTGCTAGTAAAGCTGGTATGAACATAAGTGCTTGCGCAAAGATGATAGGCATTACACCAGCAGAATTCAACTTCAATGGTATAAAGTCGCGCTTACCACCATATAATTTATTACCTATAACTTGTTTTGCATATTGAATTGGTATTCTACGCGTAGCTTGTGTCAAGGCAATAACAGCAACCACAATTCCAAACAGTGCAAATATTTCGATGATGAAGAAAATTGCTTTGCCAGGAAACTTATCCGATACTTCAGATACCAATGCTAATGGAAGTCTTGATACTATACCGATCATGATCAGCATCGATATACCGTTACCTATTCCTTTATCTGTTATACGCTCCCCTAACCACATGCAGAACATAGTTCCTGCAATGATCAACACAAGCGAAGTAACATAGAACATTGTACCTGGCGTTGTTATAACAGCCGGATCGATTGTCCCCTTTAAGTAGCTATACCCTTGAAATACTGTAATAACAATCGTTAATACACGGGTTAATTGATTCAATCTTTTGCGACCAGATTCACCTTCTTTCTGCAGCTTCTGGAAATAAGGCACAGCAAACGTAAGAAGCTGTACTATAATTGAAGCTGAAATGTAGGGCATGATACCCAACGCAAAAATAGATGCGTTGTTAAATGCTCCACCAAGAAATGTATTCAGGTACCCAAGAATCCCGCTAGTATTTCTAGTCGGATCCAACAGGTTTGGATCAATACCTGGTAATACAATGAAAGATCCGAGTCTGAATATGATCAGAAATCCAATAGTATTAAGGATTCTGACTCTCAGATCTTCAATTGAAAAGATGTTCTTTATGGTCTGAAAGAATCGCTTCATTACTTAACCGTTGTAGCAGTTCCGCCTACTTTTTCAATTGCTTGTGTCGCTGTTGCAGAGAAAGCGTGTGCTTCAACACTCACTTTAGCTTTAAGTTCTCCTCTGCCTAAAACTTTCACTTTATCATTTTTACCAATCACACCATTCTCTACTAATACTTGTAAAGTTAATGCATTGGTTTTAGCCTTCTCAGCCAAACCCTCAAGAATGTCCAAATTAACAGCCTTGAAGTATTCTTTATTATTATTCTTAAATCCAAACTTAGGCACACGGCGCTGTAGTGGCATTTGTCCACCTTCGAAACCGGCTTTCTTAGCATAACCAGATCTGGATTGAGCACCTTTGTGACCACGTCCCGCTGTGCTACCGCCTGAACCTTGACCACGGCCAAGTCTCTTGTTTGTTTTTGTAGAACCTTCAGCAGGTTTAAGTGTATGCAATTTCATCTTAAAGTTCTTTTACTGTGATCAAGTGATTCACTTTTGAAATCATTCCAGCAATCTGAGGAGTCAATTCTACCTCTACTGCCTTATTGATTTTGCCGAGGCCCAATGCAACCATAGTGCGCTGTTGAGTCTCCGGTCTTTTAATCATGCTTCTGGTCTGGGTAATTTGTACTTTCGCCATGATGCTTAACCGTTAAATACTTTCGACAATGAAACTCCTCTGTTCTTAGCAACAGTATATGCATCGCGCATGCTAGTCAATGCTTTGAAGGTAGCCTTCACCACGTTGTGTGGATTTGAAGACCCTTTAGATTTTGCCAACACGTTGTGTACGCCAGCACTTTCCAAAACAGCACGCATCGCACCACCCGCTATAACACCTGTACCAGGTGACGCAGGCTTCAGCAGTACAAAACCACCACCGAATTTACCGAGCGACTCATGAGGAACTGTCCCTTTAATAATAGGAACCTTCACCAGATGCTTCTTTGCATCGTCTATACCTTTTGTGATGGCATCAGTCACTTCATTGGCTTTGCCAAGTCCATAACCCACTACTCCATTGCCATCCCCAACGACAACGATCGCTGCGAAGCTAAATCTACGACCACCTTTTACCACCTTTGCAACACGCTCAATGGCTACTACGCGTTCTTTCAGATCGATTTCGCTGGCTTTAACTGTGCTAATATTGCTTACTGACATATTTCAGTTCTTAGAATTTTAATCCACCTTCTCTGGCACCTTCCGCCAAAGCTTTAATATTTCCATGGTACAGATAACCATTACGGTCGAAAACGATCGACTGAATTCCGGAAGCAATTGCTTTCTCAGCGATTTTCTTTCCTACGTTCTTCGAGTTTTCAATATTCAGCTTTGCCTTTTCACCTAGTTCAGTGGTTGAAGCAGCTGCTACAGTAACCCCGTTTATGTCATCAATGATCTGTACATAAAGTCCGCGATTACTTCTGAATACCGACAATCTTGGTCGTTCTGTGGTTCCGTTGATTCTTTTACGAACACCGGCCTTTATTCTTTCGCGTCTTTCTCTATTCTTGCCTGCCATAGCTTAGTTACTCTATGATGCTTTTATTAGTTTAATTATTTAGCAGCAGCTTTACCAGCTTTTCTGCGAACAAACTCACCCGTGAAGCGAATACCTTTTCCTTTGTAAGGCTCAACTTTGCGAAGTGACTTAATTTTTGCAGCTACCTGACCTATCAATTGCTTATCAATTCCTTCCAGTATAATTGTAGGGTTCTGACCTTTCTCCTGAATAGCCTGAACTTTAATTTCTGATGGGACTGCTAAGAACACATTGTGTGAATAGCCTAAGCTTAGTTCCAAAACGTTTGATTGAGCAGTTGCTTTATAACCAACACCAACCAATTCAAGTTGATGTTTATATCCTTTCGATACGCCTTCGATCATATTAGCGATCAATGCACGATATAAACCATGCATAGATTTATGACGCTTTTGTTCCGTTGGGCGCTCAACTAATACGGTTCCGTCTTCTTGCTTTATTACAAAATCAGGATCGATTGACTGGTGTAATTCACCCTTAGGTCCTTTTACGCTTACTTTGTTATTAGCAAAGTTAAACGTAACACCTGACGGGATCGAAACTGGTTTACTTCCTATACGTGACATTTGCTTCCTTCTTTATTAGTAAACGTAACATAATACTTCACCACCGACATTGAGGGTACGTGCTTCCTTGTCTGTAATTACTCCCTTCGAAGTTGACAATATAGCTACTCCTAAACCGTTCAATACACGAGGTAAAGAGCTTGTGTCTGCATAGGTTCTAAGACCTGGCGTACTTACACGCTCTAACTTTGTGATTGCTGATTGTTTGGTTTCAGGATTGTATTTCAATGCAATCTTGATACTACCTTGTCTGTCAGCAACGTCCTCGAACTTATAGTTCAGGATATAACCCTTATCAAAAAGAACCTTGGTAATTTCTTTCTTGAGGTTGGATGCAGGGATCTCCACTACGCGGTGGTTCGCCTTAATGGCATTCCGCAACCGGGTTAAGTAATCTGCTATCGGATCAGTCATTTTATTCGTCCTTTTATATTAAAAAGCAAGCCCGCGTTTTTTAAACCGGGCTGCAAAGATATATAACAATTTATATTATCCAAACTGTTATCTGGTTTCGTCTCAATTGTTATCGAGAGACCTTGATACTCAGCACCGTATGTTTTGAGATTAATTCCAGCACATTAAAATACTGGTTTGCTGTGTGAGATTTGTGTGTGTGTGCCGGAGTAATTACCAGCTCGCCTTTGTCAGACCAGGGATTTTGCCTGCTGAAGCCATTTCGCGAAATACGTTACGGCAAACTCCAAATTTACCGATGTATCCTTTTGGACGACCAGTGAGCTTGCAACGATTTTTTAAACGAACTGGAGAAGCATTGCGCGGAAGTTTATCCAACGCTGCATAGTCACCAGCTTCCTTAAGAGCCTTACGCTTTGCTGCATATGTAGCAACCAGCTTTTCTCTTTTTGTCTGTCTTGCTATTACTGATAATTTAGCCATGCTCGATATTAGTTTTTGGTAGCAAAGGGCATTCCGAATGCTTTCAGAAGCTCAAAGCTTTCTTCGTCTGTTGTTGCAGTAGTAACGAATGTAATATCCATACCACTGATTTTATTTACTTTCTCTATAGAAATCTCAGGGAAAATGATCTGCTCCTTCACACCCAATGTGTAGTTACCACGACCATCAAATCCTTTATTGCTAACACCTTTGAAGTCACGCACACGAGGAAGCGCTATACTCATAAGCCTGTCGAGGAATTCGTACATTTTATCTCCGCGAAGAGTAACACGAACACCTATTGGCATGTTCTCTCTAAGTTTAAAGTTAGAGATAGCTTTCTTAGATTTTGTAGAGACAGCTTTCTGACCGGTGATGTTTGTGATCTCTTCGATCGCAACATCAATCAATTTCTTATCGGTTACAGCTACGCCCATACCTTTGTTAATGCAGATCTTCTCGATCTTTGGAACCTGCATAACAGATGAATATTCGAATTTCTGCTTTAAAGCAGGGACAATTTCACTTGTGTATTTGTCCTTTAATCTTGGAGTTGCCATTACTTAATAAATTCTCCGGTTTTCTTAGAAAATCTCTTCAGCTTACCTTTATCGTCAAGCTTACGACCAACACGGGTTAATTTCCCGCTGGCAGGATCAATCAGTTGTAAGTTACTGATGTGAATAGATGCCTCAGTCTTTTTAATTCCACCTTCAGGCTTACCTGCAGATGGCTTCGTATGCTTTGTTACGATATTAACACCTTCTACTACTGCTCTGTTTTTATCGAGCAATACTTCCAGTATTGTACCTTCTTTACCTTTATCATCTCCGGCGATAACTCTTACCTTATCACCTCTGCGAATGCCCAACTTAGGCTGTTTGTTGCTTTTTCTTTCCATGGCTTAAATAACTTCTGGGGCCAATGAAACAATTTTCATGAACTGCTTCTCACGAAGCTCACGAGCCACTGGACCGAATATACGGGTTCCGCGAGGTTCATCTTGAGCATTCAAAAGAACGGCAGCGTTATCTTCAAAACGGATGTATGAACCGTCTTTTCTTCTAACTTCTTTTGTAGTTCTTACTACAACAGCTTTGGTTACAGTTCCTTTTTTCACCTGGCTGCTAGGCAGTGCAGACTTTACTGTAACTACGATCTTGTCGCCTACAGAAGCGTAACGTCTTCCGGTACCGCCAAGCACGTGCATACAAAGTACTTCCTTTGCTCCACTGTTATCTGCTACGGTAAGTCTGGATTCGGTGCGTATCATATCTTTATATCTTCAGTTCTGTTTATCCTTTAAGCTGAGCGTTATATTGTTCAGTTAAGATTATTTCGCTTTCTCAACGATCTCAACCAATCTCCAGCGCTTTTCTTTACTCATAGGACGAGTTTCAGCAATACGTACGGTATCTCCGATACCTGCAGTATTCTGCTCATCATGAGCCTTGAACTTAGTAGTTCTATTCACAAATTTACCATAGATCGGGTGCTTCACTTTTCTGTCAACAGCTACAGTGATGGTCTTCTGCATTTTATTGCTTACAACCTTACCGATCCTTTCTTTGCGTTCGTTACGTTCTTCCATAACCTGTTTTCTTATTGGGCTATTTAGCTGCACGTTCTTTTACGGTTAACTCCGTGCTGAGGCGTGCGATCAGCTTACGTGTTTCTTTCAATTTCATTGGATTTTCAACCGATGAAATCTGATGTGCAAATTGCAGCTTACGAAGCGCTTCCTTTTCAGCACCGATCTTTTCCTTCAGCTCGGCTACAGTCAATCCTTTGATGTCTGTTGTTTTCATAGCGCTTATTGTTCTACGTAATCAGGTCTAACAGTGAATTTTGTTTTGATTGGCAATTTACCTTCTGCCAATTTCAATGCTTCCTTCGCAGTTGCCATATTTACGCCACCTGCTTCGAACAGAATTGTACCTGGCTTGATAACGGCTACCCAATATTCAGGAGCACCTTTACCTTTACCCATACGCACTTCAGCTGGCTTGCGGGTAATTGGCTTGTCTGGGAAAATACGGATCCATACCTGACCTTCGCGTTTCATCGCTCTGGTTACTGCGATACGAGCCGCCTCTAACTGACGAGCTGTGATCCATCCACCTTCCAAAGATTTCAATGCAAATGAACCAAATGCAATAGAGTGACCTCTTGTTGCAATGCCTTTTACACGGCCTTTTTGCATTTTTCTGAATTTCGTTCTTTTAGGCTGTAACATTGTTACCTGGCTTTAATGCTTTGTTCTTCTGATTAACCGTTTCTTTTTTGGCCTCCACCGCGATTATCTCCACCGCGTCTTCCTCCGCCACCACCTTCACGTCTATCGCCACCTCTTCTGTTGCGGCCACCTCTGTCGCCACCACGCTCGTTGCGATCTCCTCTTCCTCCGCGGTGTTCACCGCCACCACCTTGCTGGCCTGAAGTACTTGCAAGACCTACGTTAGGAGACAGATCACGTTTACCGTATATTTCTCCTTTAAAGATCCATACTTTAATACCGATTTTACCATACACAGTCTGAGCTTCAGAGTGTGCGTAATCAATATCAGCACGAAGTGTATGCAATGGAATACGACCTTCTTTATATTGCTCCGTACGAGCCATATCAGCACCTGCTAAACGGCCTGATGTTTTTACTTTGATACCTTCTGCTCCTACACGCATTGCTGAGGCAATTGCCTGCTTCATTGCGCGTTTGTAAGATATACGAGCTTCTATCTGCTGAGCGATAGATTCACCTACCAATTTCGCATCCAATTCAGGACGTTTAATTTCGAAGATGTTGATTTGAACATCTTTGCTGGTGATTTTCTTTAACTCTTCCTTGATCTTATCTACTTCTGTACCACCTTTACCGATTACAACGCCTGGACGGGCAGTGTGTATAGTAAGTGTAATACGTTTCAGTGTTCTCTCAATAACTATTTTAGCGATTCCGCCTTTAGGAATACGAGCCTTTACGTAATCTCTGATTTTCTGATCTTCAACCAGTTTATCAGCGAATGTTTTACCACCGTACCAGTTAGAATCCCAACCACGAACGATGCCTAAGCGCAGGGCTACCGGATTAATTTTTTGTCCCATTATTCCTTAGTTTCTGTTTCAGTTGTTACCACTTCTGCACCGCTCTTCTTAAAGCTGTCCACGATTAACGTTACGTGGTTTGAACGCTTTCTTACACGGTGTGCTCTTCCCTGAGGAGCAGGACGCAATCTCTTCAGAATACGACCACCATCAACGAAGATGTCTTTTACATACAGATCGGCTTCTTCAAGCTTAAGATCCGTGTGTTTTGCAGTCCAGCTAGAGATAGCCGACAACAAAAGTTTTTCAAGCTTAGGTGCACCTACTTTAGGCTCGTACTTCAATATGTTAAGAGCCTTATTTACACGCTCACCTCTGATAAGGTCTGCGATCAAACGCATCTTACGCGGAGAGGTCGGTACGTTTTTCAGTTTCGCTACAGAAGGGCCGTTTTTAGCAGCTTCTTTCTTTGCATCACGCTTCTCGCGCTTAAGCACTGAACGTTTAGTTTTTTTCGCTACTTCTGCCATGATTACCTAGCGTTATCTTTCTTGTTTCCAGAGTGTCCGCGGAATGTGCGAGTAGGAGCAAACTCACCGAGTTTATGACCTACCATGTTTTCCGTTACATATACCGGAATGAATTTATTTCCATTGTGAACAGCAAACGTATTACCGATCAAATCGGGTGTTACGGTTGATCTTCTGGACCAAGTCTTAATAACAGACTTCTTGCCTGATTTTTCCATTGCTTCTACTTTCTTGAGAAGACGGAAGTCACAATACGGTCCCTTCTTAATCGAGCGTCCCATTATTTTTTCCTTCTAGATATAATTAAATTATCAGAATACTTCTTCGGATGACGGGTCTTCTTACCCTTAGTGTATAGACCGTTACGTGAACGAGGGTGACCTCCTGAAGCACGACCTTCACCACCACCCATCGGGTGATCAACAGGGTTCATTGCAACAGCACGTGTGCGAGGACGAATACCTCTCCAACGGCTGCGACCTGCCTTACCAACACTTTCGTTCATGTGGTCAGCGTTTGATGTTGCACCGATAGTAGCCATGCAAACATCCAACACATTACGCATTTCACCTGAAGGCATTTTCAATGTTGCCAAGCCGTTTTCACGAGCAAGCAACTGTACAAATGAACCTGCTGAGCGGGCGATAGCGCCACCTTTGCCTGGCTTCATCTCTACGTTATGTACAATCGTACCGAGAGGAATTTTAGCAAGTGGAAGAGCGTTGCCTACTTCAGGAGCTACATCAGCACCAGAGATAAGTTGCTGTCCTACTTTCAATCCTTCAGGAGCGATGATATAAGACTTTGATCCGTCTATATAGTACAGGAGAGCGATACGGGCAGAGCGAGTTGGATCGTATTCAATAGACTTCACCGTAGCAGGTATACCTGTCTTATTACGTTTGAAGTCGAT
>DJFR01000074.1:9629-33268 GCA_002432545.1 Flammeovirgaceae bacterium UBA5867
CCATTGCTATTTCTACCACCTGTCTTTTTTACTGTTGTTACCAGTGACTTCTCAGGCTTCGATGTAGTAATATCATCGAATGAAGTAGCGAGTCTGTGACGCGTACCTGCCGTTACTGGTTTTAATTTCTTCAACGCCATCGTTCAAAAATTATACGTTGCTATAAAAATCAATTACTTCACCTTGTGCCAGGGTCACAACAGCTTTNNTTCATGGTATTTACTTTCTCCACGTTTACGCCATATTGCTTTTCAACGGCCTTCTTAATCTCGACTTTGTTCGCATCAGCGCTTACGATGAAACCGTATTTGCCTTTCTCGTTCAGAGCGGAAACTTTCTCCGTTACTAATGGTTGTTTCAGGATACTCATTATGCTTTATTTAATAAGTTCTCAACTTTACTAACAGAGCTCTCTACAAAGATTACATTGTCAGCATTCATCACATCAAATGTATTGATCTGATCAGCTGTAGTAACTTTTGTGTTCTGAATATTTCTTCCGGAAAGAACTACGTTCTTATTAAGTTCAGGAAGTACGAGGAGCGTTTTCTTATCGCTTAATGCAAGAGCATTCAACAACGACAGGAATTGCTTGGTTTTAGGAGACTCAAAAGAGAAGTCTTCCAATACAGCAATTGAGTTATCTTTTGCCTTATAGGAAAGCGCTGACTTACGAGCTAAGTCTTTTACTTTCTTATTCAGTTTGAATGAATAGTCGCGAGGAGTAGGACCGAATACACGTCCACCACCTTTGAATTGTGGGTTCTTAATGTTACCCGCACGAGCGCCTCCGGTACCTTTTTGTTTCTTCAACTTTTTAGAAGAACCAGAGATTTCGTTACGCTGCTTTGACTTATGTGTACCTTGGCGTTGGTTTGCTAAAAAGCTTTTTACATCCAGGTATATAGCGTGGTCGTTCGGTTCGATGCCAAACACATCAGAAGAAAGCGTAACTTTCTTTGAGGTTGCTTTACCACTATTGTTTAGTACTGCTACTTCCATTATTTCTGAAGGATTACAGTTGAATTCTTAGCTCCGGGAAGAGAGCCACTGATTACGATCAAATTCTGATCAGCAAGGATCTTAACAACCTGAAGGTTGGTAAGTTTTACGCGGTCGTTACCCATGCGGCCTGCAAGACGTTTACCTTTAGGTACACGTGATGCGAACGATGCGTTACCCATTGAACCAGGTGCGCGAAGACGGTTATGTTGACCGTGTGTAGCTCCACCCACACCACCAAAGTTGTGGCGCTTTACAACACCCTGAAAACCACGACCTTTAGAGGTACCTATGGCATCAATGAAATCACCTTCAACGAAGATATCCTGGATGCGGATCTCTTTTCCAAGTTCAACTAAACCATCGAACTCAGTTTTGAAATCACGAAATTCAGCAACATCTTTTTTAGGAGTTGTGTTGGCTTTCTTAAAGTGACCGATGGCCGCTTTAGTCGTGTTCTTTTCTTTTTTCTCACCAAAGGCAAGTTGAACAGCGCGGTATCCATCCGTTTCTTCACTCTTTACCTGTGTTACTACACAGGGACCAGCCTCGATCACTGTGCAAGCTATATTCTCGCCATCCGGGCCGAATACGCTAGTCATTCCTATTTTCTTTCCTATAATGCCAGGCATAGTTGTGCTTGTTTTTCAGGACTTTCTGCTATTAAAGTATACGTTGGGTAGACTCTTTCTGCAAAAAGGACTGCAAAGATAGGAACTAAAGGGTAGTTACCAAATGCGGGTTTCAAAATTTTTGGGAAATCTGGCGATAATGCTCACTTCACAAGTTACAGATCATGAAATCATCGCTTTTTTTGCATTTGTGACAGATTAGCCAAATGCTGCTTCTCAAAATATTTACAACATTTCATCATTCAAAGCCGAATATTATATCAAAAAACATTCTATAAATCATTTTTTGTATCGAACCGTCTTTATCCACTACAATTCCGGATAATGCTTCTCTTTCCGCAGAAAAAAAGAATTTTAAATGCTAAAAGGGTGACTAAATTTCCGCCCGGATTAAAATCCCTATCATTTTCTCAATGAATAATAACCGCTGGCTGATTCTCCCCTTACTCCTCGTTATACTCTTTGCTCTTAATCTTTCGCTGGGCAGTGTGCATATTCCGTTCCGGGAGATCGTTACTATTTTAACAGGTGGCGAGAGTTCTGAACCTATATGGCAAGACATCGTCTGGAATTTCAGAATGACAAAAGCGTTGACTTGTGTGTTAGCTGGCGGTGCCCTTGCATTGAGCGGACTTCAAATGCAAACTCTCTTTCGAAATGCTTTAGCCGGACCCGATGTGTTAGGACTAAGTTCCGGTGCCAGTCTCGCTGTTTCATTGATATTTATGAGTCACGCAGCAGGTATCAGTTTTTTACGAACGCCCAACCCGTGGACAGTAGCTATTGCTGCAACGCTGGGCTGCACGGGTGTCTTTCTGATCATGCTGGCGCTCTCCAAAAAACTTCTGGATAACGTCTCTCTACTTATTGTGGGTTTAATGATTGGTGCCGGTACTTCTTCTATAGTAAGTGTACTTCAATATATAAGTCGTGCTGAAGAAATGCAGACGTACCTCATCTGGACCTTTGGTAGTTTAGGAGGACTGAACTGGGCAGAGCTCCTGGTTCTGGCTTGTGTGTTACTACTGGGTGGTGGTATAGCGCTGGGGTTGGTAAAGTCATTAAATGCGTGGATGCTTGGAGACAACTACGCAGTCAGTATTGGTATCAATATTAAACGAGCACGATTCTGGATCATTTTTTCCGCAAGTATATTAACGGGAGGCGTTACTGCGTTTTGCGGACCTATCGCATTTGTTGGATTGGCGGTGCCTCACCTCGTAAAGTTTTTGATAAAAACCACCAATCATAAAATACTAATCCCTATGGTTATAACAGGAGGTGCTGTGCTCATGCTCTTCTGCGATATACTTTCACAATTGCCAGGCAGCACACAGATGTTACCCATCAATGCTATCACTGCGCTAATCGGAGCGCCCGTAGTAATATGGGTTATTGTAAGACATTCAAAAATTCGGGCATGAGTAGCTGGAAGGAAGCTTTACTGGAAACAAAAGATTTGTCGGTTGGGTATACCGGTCAATCTATACCTTTATTTGAAAAGCTGAATCTCACACTGTATGCCGGTGAACTGGTTTGCTTTATGGGGCCGAACGGTATAGGTAAATCTACTTTGATCCGAACCATTGCCGGCTTGCAGAAGCGCATCGATGGAAGTATATATATACACGCAAACAATTCCGGACTACAGCAACAGATCGCAGTTGTGCTTACGGATAAGGTAACAACCCCGGCCATGACCGTATACGAGCTCGTTACCTTCGGACGCTATCCTTATCTTAACTGGAATGTGAGCTTACAAAAAGATGACATCCGCATAATTGATGAAGCTATCGACCAGGTTAACATCCGGAATATCATTTCCAAAAAGTTATATCAATTAAGCGATGGTCAGTTGCAGATGGTAATGATTGCGCGTGCGCTTGCTCAAACTACACCGATCATTTTATTGGACGAACCCACTGCGCACCTCGACCTGAACAATCGTGTCGAGATAATGCGAATGCTGCGAAACCTTGCACGAAAAACCGGCAAGGCTATCCTTATTTCCACGCATGAACTTGACCTGGCCCTGCAAACAGCAGACTATATATGGCTTGCCGGTCATCAGAAAAACATAATCACAGGTATACCGGAAGATCTGGTATTGAACGGTTCGTTCGATGACATCTTTCGCTTTAAAGGCTTTGACCTTAAAACCGGGAAAGTAAAACATGATGTCAACCGTTCGCGAACCATTCAACTAAACGGAAGTGGCTCGGAATATCTATGGACGAAGAATGCGCTGGAAAGAAACGGTTTTCAAATTGTCGCTCACAACGGAGACGCTACTGTAAGTATTGAAACTAATAATAAAGCCTGTGTATGGATTGCCGGCGATAACCGCTACACATCGCTTCAGGGTTTGCTGAAATATTTGTTTGATTGATCTTCACCAGTTCTTTCAAGTGTGGTGTTCCGCGTTAAATCTGGAGACGACTTTGTCCACTTTACAGGTATACCTTTTGTGCGTAACGCCTTGTGAAGATCTTCGAACAGCGGGCCTTTGTTATCAAAGTAATTATACTCCAGACCGAAGCAATAGAATCGAAAGGTATGTTTGGTAGTGATCTCTACCCATTTATAGTCGAAAGGAAATATCAATTGCGAAATCTCCTTTACACAGAACTGAAGTACGCGAGGTTTGATATCCTCCCCTACTGTGTCGGTCCAGTCATGACGGAATAAAGCGATGTTGATATCGTATAATAAAAATTTTCTTCTTCTTCTGAACAGCGGCACTTTACCAACTACTTCAAGCGTGTTGTCCGTAAGTATAAAATCATTGTTGGTTATGCCGAGATAGCTATAAACACCTAGCAGGTAAAGAACAAAAAATGCTACGGCCAGGCGGGCATCAATCTCCGGTATACTAAAGTGGTTAAATATATATACTGCCGATGCCAGTACAAACAGAATTAACAGGTGGTTTCTGAGAATACAAAGGGACGCTTTAACCAAACTACTCTCAAATGTTTTCATAAGACTCACACATCTCCGGGGCCATGAAAATACAAAAGAATGCATTAAGAGTTACAACAATATTTCCTTAGATTTTTAATATGCCCTCAGGCCCTGATTTTCCGGTGTTTTCCACGCAATACCCCACCTATCGCACCTTGTGTAGCCGACTTAACCCAGTAGTTGAAAATAGCTTTGTGCCTGATACGCGGCTGATTGATAACCGTTGTGGCGTTCTCCTTACTGTTCTTTAAAATGCCATCAGCCAGAAAAGTAAGCACTTCGTTACCCCATCGCTTCTTTTCAGAATCACCATGTTTTCGTATTTCCAGGTGCAGGTTATTGTATGATATTACCGAAGCACCACTGGCCTGATCGGCATTGGCAGTAAGCTGAAGATCAAATTTTTTCAGGTACCCGGACTTAATGTGAATAGCTTGCAACGGTACCACTACACGGTTTAGTGCTGTGAGGTTAAAATCCTTCAAACGTACGTTGAGTTTAAACGAAGATGTGTCCAGCGTCTCGTACGTTACGTGCAACGAACCTTCGTTGTATAGCCGTGCTGTTGCTACCATTACCAGTGGCGGTTCACTACGCGTTTTTCCTACCTTAATATTGGCCGCTATATTTTCAAATACAACAATGCCATCTTCACCCGTCTTCTCTGACGTTTCGGTATATTGTATTCGACCATTCTTCAAATCAATTCTGTTAATTGTTATAGCGGGAGGAAGTTTTAGCAAGCCTTCGAGTGTAACAGGTTTTTCAACCATAGGCGGGTCAGGCATTCGCTTATCGCGTTTTATATCAAATGAAAATTGCTCTACGGATATATCTGCGTTTTTGAGAAGCCGGTGTTCAATCACATCGTTAATTGAAAAGCTGTGAAGTACAACACCCTGAAAGCGCGCATCAATGAGATCATTTTCAACCGTATTGGTATATACCCACTCCTTTCGTGGACCGATATGAACTGAATCTATATTTATTTTATTATTCCTGAGCACTACATCATATACCTGTATAGAGCTTTTTTCTGTTTCTGTTTTTAGTGAAGCACAGCGAAACGTTCCATTGCGTGTATCGCCTTCCATTTTACCAAATGTCAATTGCTGATTGTTCTTCCATTGTAACTGACCGGGGTGAATAATAAAGTGGTGAACAATGGCAAATGAAGAGGTACGCTCATGATCTGATGATTTCCGTTTTGCGTTGGTCTCCGGCAATATCAATAACGGATTATATACTTCGAGTCGTTTTATAGAAGGAGGTTCATCCTTTGCAATTTCGGTATTGTTCATCATAACAACATCGGATGTGAAATATACTTTTCCCGCTTTGCTGATTTCTATTTTGCTTGCTTTCAGTTTACCTATACTCCAAAAGTCTTCGTCACGCACAAGGTTGTTCAGGTCAAGAGCGGGAGCCGAAATCTCCAGATCGTTCTTTTGGAGCTGGAGATTTAAAACCTGGAACCGCGCGGGATAATTCATTGCCATTTGCCTGGCCTGTATGGATAATGTTTTGAGTTGTACGTTTACGTTGGAAAGTTGACCCCGGATAGAATCGAATTTTACCTTTCCATTTTCGGAGACCATTTTTTCAATCTCCAGGTCTTTGCCCGAACACACTATATATTTTTTATCGCGGTGTATGTTGATGAGCGCTGTGCCCACGGAAAGCCGTTCAACAGTTTCAAACAGATTATCCTTCGGTTCACGATCTTCTTTTTTACCTGCACGAGCGGGTAGCCATCCCGTTACTTCAAGCGTATTGAAATGTATAGCCCTCCAGTGCTTAAAGTTTTTTTGAACAGGTTCCTCTCCTTCCTTCAATGCCATGATCTGTTTTGCATGCAGGTGCAGACTATCCTTCTGAACATCAACTTCTGCTGCACGTAACAGTCTGCCATCGAAATCAACACCTTTCATTTTTGACACCAGGGTTCCGGACGCGTTTCGGATAAGAGCATTGCCGAATCGTATATCACCAACCGCATACTCGAAATCTCCGGTCGTGCGAGTCTTCAGGTTATTCACGGTTAGCGAAAGATTATTTACCCGCAATGAACGATCGGCATCAGCATAATGCACCGTCACATTTTTAAATGACAACAGGCGCACATTCACATTATCAATCCGGTCATCAACATCTTTACCGGGTTCTTTTCTTTTGATCCTTTCCGGGGTGAGGTTAACATCAGCATCTTCAATACTGAGTTCATCCGCCTGAATTTTTTTATCGAAGGCAAAATCGAGCAGGTTGAAATATTTCAATTTCAGTTTACCACACTGTGCAATATTCTTGCGACTGGCGGAATCATATAACACAACATCCGTCAACGTAAGGTCCTGGTATTTATCAAACAGGATAGTATTACAGTTGAATGATAAATTTCTTCGCAGCGCAATAGCAGTACGGTCCAACCCAACTTCAAGTCCGCCTACCTGAAACGCACTGCTGTCGCGAATAACTTTAAAAGCATATACGTTAACATTCACGTGCGGTAAATCTATTTTAACAGAGTCCTTGTCCTTTTGCACAACGAGGTGAATACGCGCATCACGCACAACCGTGCTATCAATCGAACACTCCCCTATAGCTTGCTTGAGAATACGCGTGAGCAAGTTGCGATCTTTCATGCGGGTGGTGTCCTTCTTCAGTTTGAACTCGGCTATAACATGCGGCTGATCGATGGTAGCGCGTTTAATTGCATAGCGCTGATTCTCGTACAAATCTTTATAATCGAGTCGTTGCAACAACAATGATTTACCCGATACTTCTACCCGTGATTGAGACACGGTATCAAGCGAAGTAAAATTGAAATCAGAAAACTGCAAGTGATGCTGTCTGAAATTAAATTCAATACCAGAAAAATTTAACGCTGCTTTTGGAAAGACAAGTGCCTGCGCCCCGACCTTGAGCTGTATCTGACTTTCAGTTGTAAGCTTCTGTATATTCCAATGTTCTACCAGTAAATCAACCAGGTTAAGTCTTACGGAAGTACGCGCAACATTCTTCATCCCCACGGTTGCCCTTCTGATCGACAACGACTCAATATCAAATCTGCCCAACAGCGATTCTATAGCAGGGTATAATTTCACTACCTGGTACGATAAGTTACTTGTGCTTATCCGCGTTGTACTGTTGCGCTGTTGTTGCTGTGCATCGATCTCGATAATGGGTTCATCAATGATAAGCTTCTTGATATCAAACTGCTTCACCATCGACATGGAGGCAATCGATCCGAACTTCAGCTGCATATAGGGTATCGTTACTCCTAGTATACCTTTGGATGGTGCATTGGGTGAACGAATTATTTTCACATCGTCCAATGTAAATGTTAAAGCAAGTATATCAATGGATGAATGACCGATGTTCAATGTATACATGCCATCGGTTTTGGAATGCACCAACTCAGAAAGCGCGCGCTTGAATCCATACAGTTTTGCATATACCAGCCCGCTAAACAGGATGGCAAGCGGTATCATAGCAACAGCGATGCGGAGCAGTATTTTACGGGACGATTTTTTCAATGGCATCAAACTGTTTCTCTCTATTCCAAGATACTAAACCTTTGGTGGTAATTAAAATCGAAAGCACCGTGCCTCTGTGAGATAACGAAATGACTGTGCATTATATTCTACGATTTACAAGTGAAAATAAATGTAAATCGCGGCACTTCCTGATTTTGGCTTAGCCAAGCTACAAACGTTTGCAACAAACCCTTGTAAGTTCTTTATCCACATTCATTAATCTGTATCCAATCTCTTTTATTAGTTTGTAAAACTTTACCCCATAATTGTATCAAGCATTATATAGTATGATCAGATTAAATGAACTGTTCCCCTATCAATTCGATAAAAAATATTCAAAGCCTGTAGCATACTTCTCGATGGAGTTTGCTGTAGATCAGCCGCTGAAAATCTATAGCGGGGGTCTCGGGTTTCTGGCAGGCTCGCATTTGCGCAGCGCGTATGAGTTAAAACAAAACATGATCGGTATAGGTATTCTCTGGAAAAAAGGATATTACGATCAGGAACGTAACCAGGACCAAACACTTCATGTAAGCTTCCGCGATAAGGACTATTCTTTTCTTACGGATACGAATATCGTATTCCCTATCACCATTCACGGAGCAAGAGTGTTTGTAAAAGCGTTTCTGCTCAAACCGAATGTGTTTCATACAGCTCCTTTATTTCTGCTTACTACCGATATACAGGAGAATGATTACCTGGCCCAAACGATCAGTCACAGGCTATACGACCCGAATGAGACAACGCGTATCGCACAGTCTATTCTGCTCGGTATAGGAGGCGCCAAACTGCTGGATATACTCGGACGCGAAACGGATATATACCACATGAACGAAGGACATGCGTTACCCATGTGCTTCTACCTGCTCGACAAGTATAAAAACCTGGAAGAAGTAAAGAAACGTGTTGCCTTTACAACGCATACGCCTGAAAAAGCCGGTAACGAAGAGCATAGTATACCACTGCTTAACAGCATGAGTTTCTTCAACGGACTTACTGTAAAACAGGTTGAAGAATATGTGCATCCTGAAAACGGTATGCTGAATTATACCCTTACTGCGTTGCGCCTTGCCAAACGTGCCAATGGAGTTTCGCAGTTACATGGTGAAGTGTCCAGAAAAATGTGGGGCGACTATAAAGGTATATGTGAGATCACTGCGATAACCAACGCACAAAATAAAAAGTACTGGCAGGACGAAGAACTATCGCAGGCATTGAACGATGGTGATGACAAAGCACTTGTTGCCCGCAAAAAAGAGTTGAAGTATAAACTCTTCCGCACGGTGGCAAATCAAACCGGTAAACTGTTTGATGAAAATGTACTTACCATTGTCTGGGCCAGACGTTTTGCTGCTTACAAGCGAGCCAACTTATTGCTGACTGACTTTAACCGCTTTCTGCGTATTGCACAGAATACAAAATACCCGGTGCAAATCATCTGGGCGGGTAAACCGTATCCGGAAGATTACGGGGCCATCAACATCTTTAATGAAATATACTGGAAGACTAAAGATTTGCCTAACTGCACCGTTGTAACAGGTTATGAACTTTGGTTATCCGGACATCTTAAAAAAGGATCTGACTTGTGGTTGAACAACCCGCGACTATATCACGAAGCATCGGGTACATCCGGTATGACTGCCGCGATGAATGCTTCTGTTAACTTGTCTATTCCGGATGGATGGGTGCCGGAGTTTGCCAAGCATGGCAAGAACTCGTTTATCATCGACACCGCGAATGATCAGTTAACACAGGAGTCTAAAGACAAGATCGAAGCCCATGCATTACTCGATCTGTTGGAGAATGAAATTATACCGTTGTATTATGACAATCCGGATAAATGGCTGAACATCGTAAAGACAAGCATGAAGGATGTACTCCCACAATTTGATTCCGGACGCATGGCCGATGAGTACTATACCAAGCTATATAAATAGTACAAGCTATAGGAAGTAATATGTTAAGCATCCCGCGTTACATCAACACGGGATGCTTTCATTATATACCAACGTACCGCATACACACGTACATCCGTAAACACTACTTCTTCTTCTTTGCCTTCGCTTCGCGGATTAGCTTCATATCCACATTCTCTTTTGAAATCTGCGCATAGTTTCCGTTTCCGAGTGTAGTAAGTTGCTGCAGTGCTTTTGATGCTCCAGCACCTTTACCAAAATTGAAGATCGACAGGAATATATCGTCTTTGGAAAATTTCGAGATTAGCTGAAGTGTCTCATCGCTGGTAGCAAACTCGCCATCCGTGGCAAGCACAATACGATTGTTACCACCGCGTATATAGTTTTCATCAGCCGTTTTGTATGCCAGCTTTATACCAGCATTGCCATCGGTTTTACCGGATGATTTGAGACTGTTAATCGCCTTGTTGATCTTGTCTTCGTCTTTGAACGATGCAGACTCGAGCAGTACTTTAGGCTTATCTGAAAAAGCAATGATCGATATACGATCTTCCGGACGCATCATTGACAGCAGACTAATGATCGAGTTCTTCAACAAGGGCAGTTTCTCCGGTGCATTCATTGAGCCCGATACATCCAGCAGCAGCACCATGTTATTAATAGCATATCCTTCCATCGAACGGATGTCTTCACCGGCATCAGACAAGTATACAGTGTCGCGTTTTTCAATATATACTGTATCGTGAAGCACTTTAGTTGATGTTGACTGGCGGGTACTTCCCTGTTGTGTGCTCTCATTTTTTGCTACCTGATTTTGAGATGTCTTTACAACGGGTGGCTTGCTGGTCGTTGTATTGTTTGTTGCTTTTCTTGACTCCTGATCTTTCAGAATGAACAACTCGGGCTGATGCACTGTTGGCAAATGTTGCACCTGTGTGGAGAGCTCACAGAATTTATTATAGTCGTCTACAATATCATTGTAATAGTAAACCATTTTATAGTATGGGTGCTCATACCGCGATGTATTATTTGCCGGGCGCAGTTTACGCACTTCTTCACTAAACGATTTTGATGTTGCCGGTAAATCTTCATATGGAGTATATGGACACAGTCCATTATTGCGTCCTATTTTTTGAATGCCCTTCATGTTATCATACTCGCGGGCGATAACATCACGAACAGTTTCATCAATAGCAGCTGTTGAAATTCTTATTGTAGTATCTCCGGTATAGTATACTTTGGCTTTGAAAAGTGTTTCACGATCAAGGTCGGTAAGATTCCGCAACGCTCTTCCGGATATATACCATGAATCGGTTGTCGAAGTTGCCGGATACGCATCGAATACTTTTCGCACATCGGTATAAAGCTGTTCCTTACGATTGTCCCATTCCTGAAATAAAAATCTCTGTCGCTCCAGCATTTTATAAATATTGGCCACACGATCTTTCTCGTATCTTTTTTCACTTACCTCTGTCGCAATAGATGCACTGAGATCATCCAGCTCTTTCAAAATACCCTGCAAAACCGAAGTCTGATCGTTCAATGACTTTGCTATAGCGGGTAAAAGAACTTTACTATCTGCAATGGTCTTTTGATACTCGGCTTTCGGCAACTGATAGCTGGCATAATCAAAGTGTAATGCTCCATGACGTTCGTATGAATCCAGCGTTTTGAAGTACGAAGCACTCGAACTGAAATTTACCAGTATTGATTGCAGGTTACGCGTCTGCCGCCATGTTTCATTTATATAGGTAATATAGTTTAACAGCGCATGGAACTGTGCTTTCGGTAAAGCTGCTTTTTGAGGTGCAATGGTAACAGGCGTGCGCGGAAGATCTTCGAATGGTTTTACAACAACTGCCGTAGACGCTGCTTCCGTGCGGATATCAACGCGCGGAAAAAATTTTATAGTCTTTATACCATGATAGTTGTCACCCATGGCAAATTGTACAAAGCTATTGTAATCCGCTATCAGCGTTCCGTTGAAGTAATTGATCAGATCGAGGTATACATGATTACTATGTTGATCCGATTTCTTTGCTTCAAAGTTATACTCGTTCAACGCCCTGCGCTTTATGTCGAGTATCTGGCTAAGATTCTCGTAAAAAGATGACCACATACTGGATGTCGGATATTTCAATGCAGGCTTTGATGTGAGCATGGCGGCAGCCTGCCTGTCAGTATCCAATATACTCTGCTCCAGTTTATCGACAGGCCAACCCGTATGTATATCTTGCTTCAGGTTAAATGTCCAGGCGTCCAGAAATATTCGTTCGCGTTCAATCTCACCGCGCATAAACGCATCGGCATTGCGATACGCTGCCGGTAGCGCAGCTATACTTTTCTTCTGTATGGCATCCAGCGCATCTTTCAATACATTTTGTTTTTTCTTATATTCATTGAGTAACGATGGCAGGCCGTTGATCAGTTGTTCTGCTTTTGCAAAATTGTCCTGTTTGTAATCTTCAAGTTTATGATACGTGTCGAGCGACTTGCACTGCGCATCTATATTCTCGGCCGCTGTACGGAGCTCCTTTAGTTTTGAAGTCAGACTGCCGGAGAGTGTTGCATTCAGATTCTTGCTCAGCGCTAGGGCGTTGTTATAGTAATAGTCATCTAATTGTACGGGACAGGTATAGCGCGGAGCGCCCCAGGCACTCTTTTGATGGATAGAAGGATAGTAGTCAATAATACTTTTTACCACGCTTGCCACTTCATCAGCAGATTGATTTGCATAATCAGCATAGGCGTTCAATGCTTTTTGCTGAACAGCAGTAATGGGTTGTGCTACGGAAAGAAAAGGTAAAAGAATAAGCAGGTATATAAATTGCATAGTTCGAACTTACTAAAAATTAGTAATACGGAATAAAGCGGATCGGGTTCATTCAACCCTGATTGCCAGTTATAGTTTCATCGAAAGAAAATCAATTGTTTGAGTTTGAACTTTATGCATGGTTAAACATGTTTACGTATTGAATATTGCATTATGAGTTCAATCAAAGCATTTCAAAATTTTGCCGATACATTATCGCGTCAGGATCACGCCATGCCTTTAATGTTTTTAGGACATGGTTCACCTATGAATGGCATTGAAGACAATGAGTTCAGCATGAAGTGGGAACAACTCGGTAAAGAGATACCGCTGCCCACAGCTGTGCTTTGTATCTCGGCACATTGGCTCACAAAAGGTACACATATAACAGCCATGGAACATCCTCAAACGATTCACGACTTTGGAGGATTTCCGCAAGCGTTGTTTGATGTTCAATATCCTGCACCCGGCAGCCCGGCATTGGCAAAAGAGACAGCTTCGTTAGTACATAAGACTTCTATAGGACTCGATCATGAATGGGGACTTGATCATGGAACGTGGTCGATCGTAAAACGCATGTACCCGGATGCAAATATACCGGTGCTTCAATTGAGTATAGACTATAGCAAAGGACCGCAGTATCATTATGAGCTGGCGCGTGAACTCGAAGCACTTCGGAAGAAAGGTGTACTTATTATAGGCAGCGGAAACATGGTACACAACCTGCGTATACTGGATTGGAATCGTCCCGATTCCGGCTACGACTGGGCGATTGAAATCAACGAGAAATTCAAGAAGTCTATTCTATCTGGTGATCATAAATTGCTGATCAACTTTGAAGGCTTCGGACAAGCGGGTAAACTATCGATACCGACACCGGAACACTACTTACCGCTGATGTATATACTGGGTTTAATAAACGACAAGGAAAAGACCACCATCTTTAACGATAAGCTGGTAATGGGGTCTATCTCCATGACGTCTATTCGGGTTGATGCCTGATGCATCAATCGAGATGATCCAGGAATTCGCGGATCGCATTATATACTTCTTCCAGTTGCTCCACAGTGATAACGTATGGAGGAAGTATATAGATAACATTTCCCAAAGGCCGTAATAGAATATTTTTATTCAGGAAGTATGGATATATCTTCTTCCGGATCTCGTTTTCATAGGAAGTGATCGTATTCGTTTTTATTTCAAGTGCGAGTATCGTTCCCAGCGATCGTATTGTTCCTACACGCTTGTGCCCTACAATGGATGCACTGAATTTCAAATGCTCGTTGGATATACGGATTATACTTTGCTGACACGTTGCGTCCATCAACAGATCAAAGCTGGCATTGGCAGCAGCACATGCAATCGGGTTAGCAGTATAGGAATGTCCGTGGAAAAATGTTTTCAGAAAATCGTCTGACTGAAAAGCAGACAACACTTTATCGGAGCAAGCTGTTACACCTAATGGCATGGTTCCCCCGGTAATTCCTTTGGACACTGCTATTATATCCGGTTTTATAGTACAATAATCAGAAGCAAATAATTTACCCGTGCGACCAAACCCGGTAAACACTTCGTCTGCTATGCAGAGTATATCATTCTCTTCAGCAATTTCGAGTAAACCATTCAGTACGGATGGTGCATACATCCGCATACCACCGGCTCCCTGCACTAAAGGTTCATATATAAATGCTGCTACATCGCCTTGCTCGGCTATATCTCTGAACTGCTGCAATACATCGTCTTCATTGCCATTCGGGAAGTCAATGAATACAGTCTCAAATAAATAGGGTTTAAAAGGATCCGTAAAGATTCCCCGCTCTCCTACCGACATCGCTCCGAAGGTATCGCCATGATACGCGCCTTCTATAGCAATGATTTTCGTTTTTTCTATATCCTGGTTGTGCCAGTATTGCATCGCCATCTTCAGTGCGACTTCTACCGCGGTGCTGCCATTGTCTGAAAAGAAAATCCTTGATTGATTTTTGGGTAAGATCGACAAAAGATTTTTTGACAGTCGTATAGCAGGCTCGTGTGTAAATCCTGCAAAGATAACATGTTCCAGGCTGCGAGCCTGTGCTGCTATAGCATCGGCTATATAGGTATTGCTGTGGCCATGCAGATTTACCCACCAGGATGATACCGCATCGATAATTTTCCGCTCATCTTCTGTATGCAGATATACGCCTTCCGCAGACTTTATAAATATAGGATCAGCACCGCCTTGCAACGGAGTGAATGGATGCCAGATATTTTTCTTATCGAGTTCAGCTAAAGTATTATACATTCCAATTTTCTTTTAACCGTTCAGCATAACGCTTTACGGTTTCATGATTGATATTTTCTTCTGGTGTAATTCGCAATAAACACGGCAGGCCCGAATGATGCAGAATGATTCGCTCGCTTTCCGGATTTGATTTTCCATTGAAGATTATTCCTTTTACCGGAAGTTCACGTTTTCTTAAAGCCTCTATCGTTAACAAGGTATGATTAATACTGCCGAGGTATAGGTCTGCTACAAGTATCACAGCATCGGCAACTTCAGGTGCTATATCAATAACGAAGTCGGCATCATTCAACGGCACCAGGCAACCACCGGCACCTTCTATTACCAAATCACGCCCGGTATCTGGTGCTATAAATTTTGCCAGCTCTATAGTGACACCGTCCAGCGCAGCAGCAGCGTGTGGAGAAGCTGGTGTTTTTAATATATAGGCTTCCGGAAATATTCTGACAGAATTGTCTGTGAGACTCTTTACCGTATCGGCATCGCGGGGAAGTCCAGCCTGCACAGGCTTCCAGTAATCTGCCTGAAGCGCCTGACAAAGTATAGCCGACACCAATGTTTTCCCACTGTCGGTATCAATACCCGTGACAAAGTAATTCATGCGCGAAAGTTAATAAGGAAATTTTAATGCGCTAGAGCGTGAAGGGATTTCAACGCACCGGCTAGTGCTTCAATTTCATTTTGAGTATTGAAGGTATGCAGGCAAATGCGAAGACGCTCAGAGCCTTTGGGCACCGTGGGTGAAAGTATAGGCCGCACGTCAAACCCTTTTTGCTGTAATTCTGTTGCAACTTTTTTTGAATATGCGTTACCGGGAAATATAGCTGTCTGGATAGAACTATTGCTTTCCGTTTTGTTGGACAGCTCACGAACAGCTTGCTGGTAGAGGGTGATGTTATCTCGCAATTGTTGCTGCAAGTGTATATTATTTTGCAGATACTCAAATGCACATTCGATTGCTGTTACACTGTGCAACGGTAAGGCTGTGGTATAGATGAATGGCCGTGCAAAGTTTATCAGGTAATTTCGTAACTCCTTACTTCCGGCTATGCAGGCACCGTGTATCCCCATAGCTTTTCCGAAAGTATATATACGTACCACAATTCGGTCGTGCAGGTTTTGGGAAACAGCAAATCCACTTCCGTGTTCACCATATACACCGGTGCTGTGTGCTTCATCCAAAATGATAAATGCATTATACATTTCGGCCAAGGTAACCAGCTCCTGTAAAGGACACTGATCGCCATCCATGGAATAAACAGACTCAACGGCTATATATATACTTCCTTCGGCACGTTTCAGTTTTGATTCGAGATCATCGAGATCGTTATGCCGAAAGCTGAAACGTTTTGCCAAACTCAGCCGTGCACCGTCTTTGATGCAGGCATGTGCCAGTTCATCGTATAAAATCGTATCGTTACGCTGGGGCAGCGAAGAGAGCACAGCAAGATTAGCTGCATATCCTGAATTCAATATCAGCGAAGCTTCTGCTTTAAAAATTTCAGCAAGCTTCGCTTCTACTGATTCATAATNNGAACAATGATTCCGAACGCGCCAGTCCGAGGTAATCGTTGGAAGTAAAATCAATAAGCGCAGATGTATACTTTAAAGAACGAAGTAGTCCCTCCTGCTCGCGCACGTTCAAACGTTCCTGCAGCTGCCGTCTCAATGCATCCATGCCTCAAAAATATAAATCTTTGATCAAGGTATACGAAGTAATTTCAATGGTATATTATTTACCGCGCATCTTCTCCAGCATATCCCACATCGGGTCTGGCACCATTTCCAGGTGACTGAACTCGCCTCCGTTTCGCAGCCATTCTCCGCCATCGATCGTAATCACTTCTCCATTTACATAGGCTGAGTAATCAGACATCAGGTAGCCGGCAAGGTTGGCAAGTTCCTGGTGTTCGCCTACTCGCTTCAGCGGTACGCGCTGTGCCGGATCAAATTTTTGTACGAGCTCTCCGGGTAACAAACGACTCCATGCTCCTTCTGTTGGAAATGGTCCGGGTGCTATAGCGTTACTTCTGATTTTATACTTGGCCCATTCCACTGCGAGCGAACGAGTCAATGCGAGCACACCTGCTTTACCACATGCTGATGGTACCACATAACCTGAACCTGTCCATGCATAGGTAGTAACTATATTTAGAAAAACTCCCGGTTGTTTTTTAGCGATCCAGTTCTTGCCTGCAGCCAGCGTTGTATAGTATGTACCTTTCAATACTATATCTACCACGATATCAAATGCACGATGCGAAAGTCGTTCGGTAGGACTTATAAAATTACCGGCAGCATTATTAAGTACTCCGTGTATTTGTCCGAATGTAGCTTCGGTTGTTTTAATAACATTCTCGATCTCTTCATACTTGCGCACATCGCAGGTTACTGCAAGTACTTTGCCACCGGTCTCTTTCATTAACTCATCGGCAGCTTTATCAAGTACTTCTTTTTTGCGGCTGGTGATCACCAGGTTTGCACCCAGTTCCAGGAAGTATTTTCCCATAGAACGTCCAAGTCCGGTTCCGCCACCGGTAACAATAATAGTTTTATCTTTTAAGCTTCCGGGTTTTAACATTCCTTCCATATCGTTAAGGTTTAATTATTGAAAGTAATGAATAAGAACATCTTTCCTATAGTCGGACTGTAAAAGAAAACAAAAAAGGCTGCAAACGCAGCCTTTCTCATAAACCTGTTATCTATATATCAGCTATTGACATTCAGATCTTCTTTCAGTTTCTCAATTTCATCTACAACAGGTTGAAGTACGGTTTCTAGTTTCTCTTTCGAACCATCCGCATACTGCAGGTATGCTACATACGCTCCGTTCTCTTCCACATGAATGATATCGCCTAATTTTTTATCGCCATCGTATAGGGCAACCTTTACGACATCATCCCAGTCTATCTCTTGTTCGTTCAGGGCATCACCATTGATTGTACCTTGCACTTTCAGATTTTTAACCTGCAGGTATCCGTCTACACTCGAAAGACTTCCTTCTGATTTGGAACCATCTTTATACTTTACAGTAGTGGCTACAGCAACCAGTGTTTCCTGATTCTGCAGGAGTGATATATTTATATATGATGAATTGACAGAGCTGTCGTCAAACTCGATGTTGAGTTTATAGGGAGCCACCTGCAACATAAGCGATGCTGCCAGCGGGAAACCATCCTGGTTCCATTCTGCTTCCAGGTATATTGAGGCAACCTTTACCTGATCTACATGTAAAGAAGCATTGAGCAACGTTGGCTCGTAGTAAGTTTCTTCGAACTCTTCATCATAGAATTCAATTTCACTATAGGCCGTCAATGTAAGCTTTGCATCGTTGGTGGTTGAACCTTCTGTCGGGAATTGAATTTCGATCACTTCAGCGTTATCTATATATTCAAATTCACCGGCTTCACCCAGTTCCGGGTTCCAGGCATATATACCGAGGTTACCTTCGAAATTAAAAGATTCTTCTGCTGTACGACCTGCTATATTTTTACTAAATATACTCTTCAGGCTCTTGCTTTTTTGCTGGAAGAAATGACGGAGTTTTTTACGATCAGCATCTACTCTGCCAAATGGATCATCGGTATCTACCAGTTCGAAAAGATCACTAATTGCTTTTAGTCCTTCTGCATCCGAAAGATTTTGTAAATCGGTTTTAGCACTTGAGTTGAAAGACGAGATCTTGGCTTTCGCTTCTGTTTTTGAAAGCTGCGTGCTGTCTTTCTGGTCATCATCATTATCGCACGAAGTAAAGCCGATAACGGCAGCAAGGGCTGCAAGAGAGAGCAGTCGTTTTGTAATAATCATAAGGGTTTTATTTAAAAAAATTGTTTTCCTATTGGGGTGAAAAATTTCAATAGCTCCTTTTACGGAAAAACGGTTTAGGCGGGTTTCAAAAGGATCTGAATTATTTTCAGTTCACGCATTAGACACAATGACTATGAGGATAGTTGGAAGTGAATAATAATTATTAATTTGGGTCACTATTTTTTGAACGCAGTCTTAACCTATGAAGAAAGTATTATTCGCTGTTTTTATTACCCTCATTTTTTCGTCTTGTATTGTCAGCAAAAAAAAGTATGATGAATTGCTGGCGCAGAAAATTAGAACCGAAGCTGATCTTGCCGATCGATCTGCACAACTCACGAAAGCAAATTCTGATCTTGACTCTCTTTCCGCACAACTGAAAAAACTAAAAGAAGATACCACTAAACTTGGAACGGAGAAAAGAAGTAAAAGTCATCAACTCGCAAAACTTGAAAAGGAACACAACCAGTTAAGCAACAACTATAGAAATTTACTTTCAAGCAGTGGCAAACAAACACGCGATCTTGTTCAACAACAGGAGCAACTTCTTTCTATACAGCAACACCTTGATAAAACAAAGCGTGAAAATGACTCACTGAGTAATAGTCTTGCCGAGCGCGAAAAGAAAGTACAGGAGCTTGAGCAAGTACTTGCCAGTAAAGATAAGTTTGTTCAGGATCTGAAAAACAAAATCAGCAATGCGTTGCTAAACTTTAAAGAAAATGATATTACGGTGAAGGTAAAGAACGGTAAAGTATATGTATCGCTTGCAGAGCAGCTTCTCTTTGGTTCAGGCAGTATTGATGTCGATTCCAAAGGAGTTACGGCTTTACAGCAACTTGCAAAAGCTATAAAAGATCAAAAGGACATTAACATTATGGTAGAAGGGCATACTGATAATGTACCGATCTCGAAGAAGTCGCAGTATATGCAGGACAACTGGGACCTGAGCGTTATGCGTGCTACCTCCATTACCAAAATCCTGACAAAGGCCGGAGTATCGCCGAAACAAGTTACAGCTTCGGGCAGAGGCGAGTTTGTGCCACTTTCAGCAAATGATACGGAACAGAATAAACAGAAGAACCGCAGAACTGAGATTATCATTACTCCTAACCTGGACGAGCTCTTCAGAATACTAGAAACCAACTGATACTATATATACCATGGGAAGACTCCTATCACTCCTCATTCTGATCATTGATATACTGGTCATAGTAGATATACTTCGCAGCAACAAAGAGACTGAGAAGAAGATACTCTGGATCATTGCTGTTGTATTTTTACCGGTGCTCGGTCCCATCCTATATTACTTTATCGGAAAGAACAAGTTATGAGAGAAAGCAAGTTCAAGCCGCTGTGGAGTCTGCCCGTTATTGTTGCAGCTCTGGGATACTTTGTAGATATATATGATCTCCTTCTTTTCAGTATTGTAAGACGACCAAGTCTTATTTCATTAGGAGTTCCGGAAGATCAACTGTTCGACCAGGGTGAGCATCTTCTTCGTGTACAAATGGCCGGGCTGTTAGTGGGTGGTATCATCTGGGGAATTATGGGCGACAAGCGCGGAAGGTTATCCGTTTTATTTGGATCTATTCTGCTATACTCGCTCGCGAATATTGCCAATGGTTTTGTTACAAGTGTAGATCAATATGTAGCACTTCGTTTTATAGCGGGTATAGGACTTGCCGGTGAGTTGGGAGCTGGTGTTACGCTTGTTTCAGAATCGTTACCTCCGAACCTGAGAGGATATGGTACAACCATTATTGCAACGGTAGGGTTAATGGGTGCAGTAGTCGGCAACCTGGTATCGCAGACTAAATTTATTTCATTGTCATTTGAATCATGGCAGATATCGTACTTTGTTGGTGGCGGTATGGGACTGTTGTTACTGATCGCACGGGTGAGTGTTTTGGAATCACATATATTCATCCAATCAAAACAGCAGAATATAGCGCGTGGTAATTTCTTTCAGCTGTTTACAAAACGTAGCCGGCTCATCAAATTCCTCGGGTGTATATTTATAGGCTTACCCATCTGGTATGTTATCGGTATACTGGTAACATTTTCCACCGAGTTTGCCACTGCACTTTCTATCACCGGACAAATCACTACCGGTAACGCTATCATGTATAGCTATATAGGACTTGCTGTTGGTGATCTGGCGAGTGGATTTTCCAGTCAGATCTTTCAATCAAGAAAGAAGATCGTTCTCATATTTATATTGCTTACATTTTGTTTCGTTGTGTTCTATCTGTTCACTCCAGTGAGAGATGCAAACTTCTTTTATATAACATGTTTTATACTTGGTGTCGGTATAGGGTACTGGGCGTTGTTTGTTACAATTGCTGCGGAACAGTTTGGTACTAACCTTCGCTCTACAGTGGCTACATCTGTTCCCAACTTTATCAGAGGTACCGTTATTCCNNGGGTATGATTTATGGCGCATTGATCGTGGGAATCATCACGATTGTCATCGCTTTGATAGCATTGCGTTTTATCGATGAGACTTACGGTCGCGATATGAATTTTGTAGAGGAAGATTAACCTTTCCGGTTTCACTTTGCATTTGGGAAATAGTAAGTTTATTCCAATCTTTCTATTTATAAAGACCCCGACCCGTAGTGAACAAAAAATTTATTATCCTCTACTTCCTGCTATTCTGCGGTACGTTCTCTTTTTCTCAAAATATCCATTTAATCGATAGCCTTCGTAAAAGTATTAAGTCCAATACAGCAGAAGATCAACGCAAGTTTGAATTGCTAAGCGACCTTGCCTGGGAGCATCGCTGGGCTAATCCAGACAGCACAATCTACTATGCAGAAAAAGCCATAGCGCTTGGTAAAAAGCTTAATGTAAGTAAAGGCCTTGCTGAGCCATTTAATTTCATGGGCGTTGCCTATAATTATAAAGGCAATCGCATTACTGCATTTGAAAAATATGATGAAGCACTGCGTATTTCAACAACACAGAAAGATTCTTCGCAGATAGCGTATACTCATAACAATCTAGGGCGATTGTTCTTTGAGCAGGGTTTGCTCTCGCGATCGTATGAGCATTTTATTCAGGCGTTGTCTTTATTTGAAGCCGTAAATGATCTATCAGGTCTCGCCTATACCTATCAAAGTCTTGCTGCTTTATATAAGCTGCAGCACGATCATGCAAAAGCAGAAAGTAATTTTAAGAAGGCCTATAACATCAGGTTATCCCTTGCCAACACGCGTGATATTATGTCAGCGCTCGCACAATTAGGAAGATTGTTCCAGGAAACAAATGAACATGATAAAGCTCTTCATTATCTCCATCTGGCTGACTCTGCAGGTCGTATCATCAATGACGAAATAAATCTCGCAGACATTAAGACATATATAGCCGAGAGTTATCTAAGCAAAGGATTGTTAGAGGAAGCAGAAGCAATATGCAGGGAAGGATTAAATGTAATGCTCCGAAAAAATGTTGTTCGTATGCTTCCGCAGTCTTACCTCATGATGGGACAGATCAAGTTTACGAAAGGCGAACTTGCTGAGGCTAAAAAGTTTCTAGACATCGCGCTTACCATGGCCGCTCAGTCAAATGATCTCTCCTCCAAGATGGATGCTTACTATTGGTTATGGAAATTATCAGAGAAGCAACATGATAAAGTAAAAAGTCTGCAACATCACAATCAGTATCTTATTCTAAAAGATTCACTCAAAGATCTTGATCTCACCAGGCAAGTGGAGCGTCTTCAATTTGAAATTGAGATTCAACGAAAGGAACAGGAAAATCAATTACTCAAAGCGAATGACGAAAAGAGCGAAGCTATTATCAAACAACAGAAGCTTCAGAATATAATTCTGATCGTAGTTGTAGTCTTTGTGAGTATACTGGGTTTTGTACAGTGGCGTAACGGAAAGAAGCGTAGAGAGAGCAATGATAAATTAGCCGAGCAAAATCAATTTATAGCAAACCAGCGTGAAGAGATCATTCAGCAAAATGAAAATCTGTTTCGTAGGAATCAGGAACTATCCGATCTCAATCATGAAAAAGATACTTTAATGAGTATAGTAGCGCACGATTTAAAATCTCCACTCAACAGAATAAAAGGTATAGCGGATCTGATGGAACTAGAGGGAAAACTTTCAGATGAGCAGAAACTATATCTTCAGATGACTAAGGATGCAACACAAGCTGGTCTTGATTTAATTAAAGATCTGCTTGATGTACACATGTTGGAAGAGAATGCGGCTCCTAATTTATCAAACTTTGATATCAGTCAATTCTTATTAGAAAAGATTGAAGCCTTTGGTCCATCTGCTGAATCCAAAAGTATACATCTGCACATCACCAAAATTAATAACGAAGAGGTACGGATCGATAAAGATTATCTTAATAGGATTGTTGATAATCTTATCTCCAACGCAATCAAGTTTTCAAAGAGAAACTCTTCTATAGAAGTCTCTGCGGGACATGAATCTTCCGATTTCTGGATCTCCGTGAAAGATCACGGCCCTGGTTTTTCAGAAAGCGATAAGACTCACCTGTTTCAAAAATTCAAAAAACTCAGTGCACGCCCGACAGCCGGAGAAACATCAAATGGTTTAGGACTAGCAATTGTAAAAACACTTGTCGATCGTCTCAAAGGCAAAATTGAATTGATATCAGAACAAGGAAAGGGAAGCGAGTTTATCCTTCGTTTTCCTGGGAAGT
>DJFR01000128.1:0-3367 GCA_002432545.1 Flammeovirgaceae bacterium UBA5867
GGAGAAGCTTGAGTTACCGTATCGTAAATTATTACTCTGCGGTGGCGACATGGGTTTTAACTCCGCCATGACCTACGATATGGAAGTATTCTCTGCAGCACAACAACGCTGGCTCGAAGTAAGTTCAGTAAGTAACTTCGAAACGTTTCAGGCCAACCGTTTAAAGCTGCGCTATAAAAGCAAGGAAGGTAAATCTCAATTGCTACACACGCTTAACGGCAGCGCGCTGGCGTTGCCTCGCATTGTAGCGGCAATATTGGAAAACAATCAAACCAAAGATGGCATACGCATACCAAAAGCGCTGGTGCCGTATACTGGTTTTGATATCATCAACTAAGTAAAAAACAAAAACGATAGCGAATACAGGTTAACTGGCCCGCGGTGTAAAACCCGTGGGCTATGTTTTTTAAAATGCGCATGCTATGGATATGATCGACTCATCCCTTACCAATATTCAACAAGTGTCTGCACACTATGTGGGTAATCCCGTTAATGGTGAATCCCTTCGTCTGTCNNGAAGCTCCTATAGATGTAGATGATGAACGGGTACATCAATTGTTGCGTACATATTTTCTCTCGAATTTCAACACTCCGGAGTATAATACATTTACATTCTCCAACGAAGATTTTACGCTCAACCCGATCTATAAATTTGCTTCGGATATATTTGCCAATCCCGAATCATTTCACGAGAACTCGGTAAATATAGCACGACATCTCTACGATGCTACGCAACATCCGAATATAAAAGCCGGTGAGCTATATATAGCGTTCTTCGATTCTATTGAGGTTCAGAACATGAGCGCTGAGGCGATTGGTATATTTAAATCGGAGAACAAAGAAAATTACCTGAAGCTCTCCTCACAATTTGAGATGAGTGCCGATGAAGGTATAAATATCAAGAAGCTGGATAAAGGCTGTCTCATTCTGAATGCCGAGAAAGAGGAAGGATATAAAGTGCTGATCGTAGATAATATCAATAAATCAGACGCGCATTTTTGGAAACACGACTTTCTGAATATAAAGCCGCGCTCGGATGCATACCATCATACCAACAACTTTATGAAGCTTACCAAGCAGTATGTGGAAGAACAGTTGTCGGAAGAGTTCAGCGTGTCGAAAGCAGATAAGATCGACCTGTTAAATCGCTCGATGGAATTTTTCAGGTCAAAGGAAGAGTTTAGTAAATCTGATTTTGAAGTAAGTGTATTGGGTAATGCCGATGTAATTGAATCGTTCCGGAACTATGGCAACGACTTTATGGCTACCAATAAGTTTGATGTGATCGACCACTTCGAAATTTCTGCACAAGCTGTAAAGCGACAGGCGAAGGTATTCAAGAGCGTGCTAAAGCTGGATAAGAACTTTCACATTTATATACATGGCAACCGCGAGCTTATCGAGAAGGGCTTCGATGAAGTTACAGGAAAGCATTACTATAAACTATATTTCGAAAACGAGAGCTAGGTGGTAGTTCGCTTGCGCATGATGTAAAAGATACCCACTGCCAGAAACGTCATTAATACTATGGCAGTAATGGTAATTGGGGAATGATTGCTGGCGTGCCAGCGGAAATATATACCGAACAGTGCCCAGATCACGGACCAGTGAAAAGAAAGGTACGCGATAATCGAGCGTTACTTTCAGAGCCAGTCCGGCAGCTACAGTCATCATAAGAATTGTCCAGAGCTGTGGCGATATAGAGCCTCCCTGCCAGTCGAGCGATATTAATAACGCGGCTACATTGGCAATTGTGGCAACGCATATCCATGCTAAATATAGAGTAAACGGCAGCACAACCCAGAGTTTCAGTTTGGTATCAGAGCTATCGCTTTGATGCAGTATACGAAAGACAATAATAAGCACGGACAACAATGCCAGCATAATGCACACCGATAGCAACGGTAGTAAATAGTGCCACGCCATTATCCAGCTCATGTTAAACAGGCATGTGAGTATAAACCACGGCAGTATACGGTTGATGATTTTTTCAGCTTGGCGCAGCCAGCTCATTACAATGAATCCCGCCAGCAGAACATAAATAACACTCCAGATCGAAAATGTTAACCCGGCAGGAGTAAACAAGCTCGGGTATAGATCGGATACCTGGCCGGTATTGAGCCCGTTGATAGGGAGTATATTCGCCAGCGCGTTTACGGTTATGGTGCCTGCAAACGCCAGTGTTGCTGCTATACGAAGTGCCGTAGTATTCATCCCGGTAATTTTTTAGAACTATAAACAATTCAACTTTTAAAAAGTTATGCCACTCATCACAAGTATATTGTTTAGCTCCGGACCTGATTCTACTTTCAGGAAGATTTAAATGTATAGTATGCGAATTCAAACCTATTTACTAATAACTTGCTGCGCATGGGTGGCGCTGGCATGTTCCACTAAAAAAGAAGAAACTACAAGCATGAAATATCCGGAGACAAAAAAGGTAGATACTGTTGATACATACTTTGGCGAACAGGTGGCTGATCCTTACCGCTGGCTGGAAAATGATACGGCCAAAGAAACAGGCGAGTGGGTGAAGGCGCAGAACGACATAACGTTCGGCTTCCTTGAAAAGATACCCTATCGTGAGACAGTAAAGAAACGTTTGGAAGAAGTATATAATTACGAACGCCTCGGTGCACCGTTCAAAGAAGGTGAATGGCATTACTTCTATAAGAACGATGGCTTACAAAACCACAGTGTGCTCTACCGTAAGAAAGGTGAGAATGGTACACCAGAAGTATTTCTTGATCCGAATACATTTTCGAAAGATGGTACAACAGGTCTTAGCGGAGTGTTCTTTACCAAAGACGGTGCAATGGCTGCATACCTGATATCCGAAGGTGGCTCTGATTGGCGCAAGGCTATTGTTATTAAGACAGCGGATAAAACTGTAGTGGAAGATTCACTGCGCGATCTGAAATTTACCGGTATAGCCTGGAAGGGTAACGAAGGTTTTTACTATAGCAGTTACGATAAACCTAAAGGCAGCGAGTTGTCTTCCAAAACACAGCACCATAAATTATACTATCACAAACTCGGCACACCGCAGCAACAGGATGTGTTGGTATTTGGCGGAGAGAAAACGCCACGCAGATATATAGGTGCTGGTTTGACCGAGGATGAACGCTTCCTCATCGTGTCAGCCGCTACGAGTACTACAGGTAATGAACTATATGTACAGGATTTGAAGGATCCCAAAGGCACGTTGGTGAACCTGGTAAATAACTTTGATAACAACCATAATGTGATCGATAACGATGGCTCACGTCTGATCATCCAGACAAACCTGAATGCTCCGAACGATCGCATCGTTGAAGTTGATTTTGCCAACCCAACGCCTGATCATTGGAAAGATATAATTCCTGAA
>DJFR01000128.1:3473-4099 GCA_002432545.1 Flammeovirgaceae bacterium UBA5867
TATGAAAAACCGAAAGTTGATTTCGATCCGGAAGCGTATGAGACTAAACAAGTGTTCTATACCAGCAAAGATGGAACCAAGGTGCCGATGTTTATCGTGTATAAAAAAGGTCTCGAGTTGAATGGTAAAAACCCAACGATGCTATATGCGTATGGCGGTTTCAGCGTAAGCCTTACACCAGGCTTTAATACCTCGCGCATTGTATGGCTTGAGAACGGTGGTATATATGCACAGCCGAACCTGCGCGGTGGTGGTGAGTATGGAGAGAAATGGCACCAGGCCGGGACAAAGCTTAACAAGCAAAATGTATTCGATGATTTTATAGCGGCCGCTGAATACCTGATCAAAGAGAAATATACTTCAAGCGAATACCTGGCTATATCCGGTGGTTCTAATGGTGGCCTGCTGGTAGGCGCTACCATGACACAACGCCCTGATCTTGCAAAAGTTGCTCTGCCTGCCGTGGGTGTTATGGATATGCTGCGTTACCACACGTTTACCGCAGGCGCAGGCTGGGCGTATGATTATGGTACAGCTGATGACTCTAAAGAGATGTTTGAATATCTGAAGAAGTATTCTCCGGTGCACGCGTTAAAGGCTGGAACAAACTACCCGGCTACCATGGT
>DJFR01000066.1:0-2076 GCA_002432545.1 Flammeovirgaceae bacterium UBA5867
GGTATGCGCACATTGCTCCAGAATTCTTTGCGCAATGCTTTTATTTCTTCTATCGCTTCCTTCAGTCCTTGGGCGTTGCGCGCCATACCGCATTTATCCCACATTATTTTGCCCAGGCGTTTATGGAAGCTTTCCACGCTTTCCGTACCCTTAATGCTCATCAGTTTGTTGATGCGCTCACGCACTTCATTCTCTGCAGCTACAAATGCCGGGTGATCAGTTGGTATCGCTTTGGTACGGATATCGTCCGCCAGGTTGTTACCCAGTGTGTATGGTATTACAAAGTAGCCATCGGCCAGGCCCTGCATCAGTGCCGATGCACCCAATCTGTTTGCACCATGATCAGAGAAGTTTGCTTCTCCCAGTGCATACAAACCAGGAACGGTTGTCTGCAGTTCATAATCTACCCACAATCCACCCATGGTATAGTGTACCGCAGGATAAATTCTCATCGGGGTTTCATAAGGATCCTCACCGGTGATCTTCTTATACATATCGAAGAGGTTACCATATTTTTCTTTTACGACTTCTTTACCAAGATTCTTAACAGTAACAGCATCCACATTTCCCAGTCCGCGTTTGTTCACTTCACCCATTCCGTATCTTTCGATCGGTGCTGCATAATCGAGGTACACTGCCATCTTCGAAGCACCTACTCCATATCCTGCATCACATCTTTCTTTGGCAGCTCTTGAAGCCACATCACGCGGCACGAGGTTACCGAAAGCCGGGTACCTTCTTTCAAGGTAGTAATCCCTTTCTTCTTCCGGAATATCGTTGGCTTTACGTGTATCATTTTGTTTTTTGGGAACCCAGATGCGTCCGTCATTCCTTAATGATTCCGACATCAGGGTAAGCTTACTCTGGTGATCACCGGTTACAGGGATGCAGGTTGGGTGGATCTGGGTAAAGCAGGGGTTGCCGAAATAAGCACCGCGTTTATGGGCTTTCCAGGCAGCTGTTACGTTACTGCCCATGGCATTGGTGGAAAGATAGAATACATTGCCATAACCACCGGAGCAAAGCAATACAGCATGGCCGAAATGCCTTTCAAGTTTACCGGTGATAAGATCCCGGGCAATGATGCCTCTTGCCTTGCCATCGACCATTACCACATCCAGCATTTCATGGCGGCTGTGCATTTGCACATTGCCTAAAGCCACCTGGCGCTCGAGGGCCTGGTAAGCGCCGATCAGCAATTGCTGGCCGGTTTGGCCAGCTGCATAGAACGTTCTTTTTACCTGTGTACCGCCAAAAGAACGGTTATTCAGCAAACCACCATATTCACGGGCAAAAGGGACGCCCTGTGCCACGCATTGGTCAATGATATTTACACTCACTTCTGCAAGACGGTGCACATTTGCTTCACGCGCACGGTAGTCACCGCCTTTAATGGTATCATAAAATAAACGGAAAACAGAGTCACCGTCATTCTGGTAATTCTTGGCGGCATTAATGCCTCCCTGCGCGGCAATGGAGTGAGCCCGGCGGGGAGAATCCTGGAAGCAGAATGCTTTTACTTTATATCCGAGTTCAGCCAGGGTTGCTGCTGCCGATGCACCGGCAAGTCCTGTACCTACTACAATTACTTCTACTTTACGTTTATTAGCCGGGTTAACCAGCTTTGCATGTTCTTTATAGTTATTCCACTTCTCGGCCAGGGGGCCAGTTGGAATTTTAGAATCAAGTGCAGCCATATCTTTTTATTTGAAAAACTATCTATCTGTTAATCTTCCGGAATATTTATTGAATCCACTTGAAGTAAATGGATATAGGCATCATTGCGAAAATGAATGGCACTACAATAGAGAAGGCCGTGCCGACAAAAGTGATTGTCTTGTTATACTTCACGTGGTTCAGACCCAGTGACTGGAATGAACTTCTGAAACCGTGGAGCAAATGCCAGAAGAGTGAGAAGCAACCAAGAAGGTAAAGCAGTACGATCAGTGGATTCTGAAATATATCCAGCATCATCTGGTATAGCTGTAACTCTTCGCCTTTAACAAACTGATTGGTACGGTTAGGAATCCAGAAGTGTGCTGTATGCATAACGAGGAACAACAGGATAAGTGTACC
>DJFR01000066.1:2083-7181 GCA_002432545.1 Flammeovirgaceae bacterium UBA5867
TGCGGTTTTGCTTCCAGAGCAGTAATCCTTCATAGATGTGCAAAAGGAATCCAATGATCAATCCGATTTCCAGTGTGCGAACAATGGTGTTTGTTCCCATGAAATGACCCCAGTGCGTAAACGTGGCACCGCCATCATTAAAGAAAATCATCGCGTTAATGGTGCAGTGAATTACCAGGAAACTGATCAGAAATAATCCGGTGAGCGCCATTACGAATTTCTTACCGAGCGAACTCGTAAGAATTTTGGTGAACCAATTCATATTAATTTGTGCCTTGTAGAATTTTTGCGAAAAATAGTTCTCAAAGCCTATTTCACCAAAGACAACTATACTTTATAAAAATTCTAAATAGAGAATTACGTAGGCGCCAGCGACTATAGGAGTAACTCGAATAAGAGTATGATGAGCGCAATAACAACCACTGCTAACAGCAGAAACCATTCTTTGCGGGCAAAACGAGCAATAAGCTTGCATAAGTCTTTCATAGACCTGAGATAATTGTTGTGACATAGGCCAACAATCAGGCCCGAAAAATTAAGCTTCTGAAAAACAGGTTGTTGAATGAATTAGCATGCAATGAAGCTTAAAAAATCTGATTCATTCCTGAATTAAAATTCCCAATACTGGATGGCGGTGATACGAAAAATGTACAAGAATATTCTCGTCAAGAAGAAACTTTTGAGCACAAAAAAATACTTCTTAAAAAGTAACTTTGTGTTAAAACCACTAATCGGATAATCGCTGATGTATTTAATCTTTGATACGGAAACCACAGGTATTCCGCACAATAAGACCGCACCTATAACTGACCTCGACAACTGGCCCAGGCTCGTACAGTTAGCCTGGCAACTTCACGATAGCCACGGTAAGCTCATCTCTCATCACAATTATATAGTTAAGCCCGAAGGATTTGATATACCCTATAAGGCCGAGCAGATACACGGAGTTTCTACGAAACGCGCGTTGGCAGAAGGGCATGATCTGTTTACCGTACTGAGTACATTTATACAGGATCTGTCGAAAACATCGTTACTGGTTGGACACAATATTGAATTTGATATCAATATTATCGGAGCCGAGTTTATTCGTAAAAGTCTGGCGCCCGAACAATTTACCAATCTCGACAGAGTTGATACCGGTATAGCATCAACCGAGTTTTGCCAAATGACCGGAGGTATAGGCGGGCGTTTAAAAATGCCACGCCTTATTGAGCTCCATCAAAAACTTTTTGGTAAAGACTTTGGCGATGCGCACGATGCGGCCTACGATGTTGCTGCAACAGCACGATGCTACTTTGGACTAATCACACAAAAAGTTGTAAAGCCTTTTGATGAGACACCGTTTGATGCTATAGTATATGAAGAGCCGAACCTTGATGCAGCAAACTTTGCCAAGAAAGAGAAGAAGAAGGATGCCGGATATTCATTGAAAGATGATCAGGCTATATTAACGGATAAGCCTTTTGTACACCTGCATGCGCACTCACAATATTCCGTATTACAGGCAACGCCCGATATAAAATCCATGGTGGCCAAGGCCAAGGCGTTGAACATGCCTGCTGTAGCGCTTACCGACCTGGGCAATATGTATGGTGCATTCAAATTTGTACGCGAAGCACTCAATCATGAATTAAAACCTATAGTAGGTTGTGAATTTTATTTAGCAGACGAACGCAAGAAATTAAAATTCACAAAAGATAACCCTGACAAGCGCTACAACCAGGTATTGATCGCCAAAAATAAAAATGGTTATCATAATCTCTCCAAGCTGAGCTCTTACGGATTTATAGAAGGATTGTATGGTATATATCCGCGTATCGATAAAGCATTGGTTGAAGAGTATAAACAGGATATCATTGCTATTACCGGTGGTCTTTCCAGCGAAGTGCCGCACCTTATACTAAACGTAGGTGAGAAGCAGGCGGAAGAAGCTTTCAAGTGGTGGCATAATTTGTTTGGTGAAGATTTTTATGTTGAGTTGAATCGACATGGTATACCGGAAGAAGATCACGTGAATGAAGTATTGCTTCGTTTCGCAGAGAAATACGGTGTAAAATATTTTGCTGCCAACGAATCATACTACCTCGACAAAGAAGAAGCCAACGCGCACGATGTACTGCTGTGTATAAAAGAAGGCGAGTTCAAATCAACACCGATCGGGTATGGACGCGGGCATCGTTATGGTTTGGCAAATACGGAGTATTACTTCAAGTCGCAGGATGAAATGAAATCCATCTTCCGCGATTTGCCACAAGCCATCGAAACGATCAGCGAGATACTCGATAAGATCGAAAGCTATAAACTCGATCGTAACGTATTGCTTCCGAAGTTTGATATACCGAAAGAGTTTAACACCGAAGATGAATACTTGCGTCATTTAACCTACGAAGGTGCGCGGAAGAAATACGAAGAGATCACACCCAATATACAGGAGCGTCTTGACTTCGAATTGGAAACGATTCAGAAGACAGGGTATCCGGGTTACTTCCTCATTGTGCAGGACTTTACTTCGAAGGCCCGCGAGATGGGTGTATCGGTAGGGCCGGGTCGTGGTTCAGCTGCGGGTTCTGCGGTAGCGTATTGTATCGGTATAACAAACGTTGACCCGATCAAATACGATTTGCTGTTCGAGCGTTTTCTAAATCCTGACCGTGTATCACTTCCCGATATTGATATTGACTTTGATGATGAAGGTCGCGACCGTGTATTGAAGTATGTGATTGATAAATATGGCAAGACACAGGTAGCGCAGATCATTACCTATGGTACCATGGCAGCGAAGTCATCGATACGTGACTGCGCACGTGTGATGGAACTTCCGTTGGCAGATTCGAATTTGCTCGCGAAGATGATTCCGGAAAAACCGGGAACAACACTGGATGCTGCCTTCGAAGAAGTAAAAGAACTGGCGGATATAAAGAAAGGCAGCGACTTGCGTGCCGATGTACTCAAGCAGGCTATTGTATTGGAAGGCTCTGTACGAAGCACGGGTACACATGCCTGCGGTGTAATTATTACTCCGGATGATTTAACGAAGTTCGTGCCGATGTCAGTAGCGAAAGACTCTGACATGCTGGTAACACAATTCGACAACAGCGTGGTAGAAAGTGCCGGGTTGTTGAAGATGGACTTTCTCGGGTTAACAACGCTGTCGGTGATAAACACCGCGGTGCGTAACGTAAAGAAGAGTCGCGGTATAACCATTGTAGTAGATGATATACCCCTCGATGATGCCAAGACCTATCAACTCTTTCAGAAAGGCGAAACAGCTGGAACGTTCCAGTTTGAAAGTTTGGGGATGCAGAAATATCTGCGTCAGCTAAAGCCCGATAAATTTGAAGATCTCATTGCCATGAACGCCCTGTATCGTCCGGGCCCAATGGAATATATACCTGCCTTCGTAAATCGTAAGCATGGTCGCGAGCCGATCAAGTATGATTTGGCAGAGATGGAAGAGTTTCTTGCCGAGACCTATGGTATCACCGTATACCAGGAGCAGGTAATGTTGCTGTCGCAGAAACTGGCAGGCTTCAGTAAAGGTGATGCCGATGTGCTCCGTAAAGCCATGGGTAAAAAGCAGAAGGCTGTCCTTGATAAGATGAAAGATAAATTCATCAAAGGATGTGCTGACCGCGGACACGCCAAAGAGATCTGTGAAAAGATATGGACCGACTGGGAAGCATTTGCACAGTACGCGTTCAACAAATCGCACTCTACCTGTTACTCACTGGTAGCTTATCATACAGCATACCTCAAAGCAAATTATCCGGCAGAGTATATGGCGGCTGTATTGACACACTCGCAGAGCAACCTCGAGAGTGTTACCTTCCATATTGAAGAATGCCGAAGCCTGGGTATAAAAGTACTAGGACCACACGTAAATGAATCGGGTGTATTCTTCGAAGTAAATAAAGATGGCGAAATACGTTTCGGCCTCGGTGCTATTAAAGGTGCCGGTGAAGCAGCCGTAGAAGCCATCATTCAGGAGCGTGATGCCCGCGGACCGTTCGAAGATATATTTGAGTTTGCCAAGCGCATGAATCAGCGCTCGGTAAATAAGAAGACATTCGAATGTCTCGCACTCTCCGGAGCATTTGACTGCTTCCAGGGGGTACATCGCAGGCAATATGTATTTGCCAAGGATGGCGACATCAACCTGCTGGAAAAATCCATTAAGTATGCTGCCAAAACGCAACTGGAAGAACAGAGTGCACAAGCCAGTTTGTTTGGCGGAAGCTCCGGCACGGTAATGCCAAAACCGAAAATAGAATTTGTTGAACCGTTCAGCGAGATTGAAAAACTCAACCTTGAAAAAGAAGTGGTGGGTATATATATATCCGGTCACCCGCTTGATAACTTCAAGTTCGAGATGGAGAAGTTCTGTACCGTAACCTGCAGCCAGCTGGGTGAACTTGACTCTATGCTGGGAAGGGAATTGAAATTAGGTGGTATAGTTTCCGGTGTAGAACATCGCACAACCAAAACCGGTAAGCCCTTTGGTAAATTTACGGTGGAAGACTATAACGGTAACTATACATTTACCCTGTTTGGTGAAGACTACCTGAAGTTCAAAAACTTTATGAACACAGGATGGTTTCTGTTTATAGAGGGCTCAGTTATCAAGAACACCTGGGGCCAGCAGAATATAGAGTTCAAGATCAGAAATATAGACCTGTTGAACGAGATAGGCGTGAAGCGAAGCAAGGGAGTGCAGTTGAAGATAAACGCGCGCGAGATAACCAAAGACCTGATCGGCAAGATTGAAGATGTGTGCATGGAGTTCTCAGGCAACACACCATTGTATATGAAGATTCGCGATGACCAGGAGAATATTTACCTCGATGTAATGTCGAGGAGGTTCCGGGTTAACCCGATCAACGATATGGTTAAAAAGATGGAGAAGGCTGGCGAGCTGGAGGTAGAAGTGGTGTTTTAACGTACACGGTACCCGCCCTGTTAACTTGTATGCACAAAGGCTGGAACCTTGAACTAATAAGATTACCTTTGCGTTTGGCTATTAACCACGGTAATAAAAAGAATTAAAAATTTAAACTTTATAAACTAAAATGGGAAAAGCAATTGAACTCACAGATGCTAA
>DJFR01000066.1:7242-14074 GCA_002432545.1 Flammeovirgaceae bacterium UBA5867
AATGTTGACGAAAATCCCAATGTTACTGCACGTTTTGGTGTGCGCAGCATTCCTACACTGCTGGTGTTTAAAGGTGGTCAGATCGTTGATAAACAAGTTGGTGCTGTACCTAAATCTGTATTGGCACAGAAACTTGCTGCTCAGGTAGCTTAATTATATACGGTACTATACATAAATGCCAGTGGGATATACATCGCACTGGCATTTCTTTTTGTAAGAAGTATATATACCGGAAGTAAAGATCTCCCGGTATAGTTATATAAACATTATTTGTCAGTACGGAAGCTTGGAACAGGAAGCCCTTCCTTGCTGAACAGGTTTGGTATAGAAGCGTTGCTCCATCCGAAATGCACCGCCTCCGGATTCTTCACTTCTTTTGCAGAAACTACCACGGTGTTGCCTTCTATCTTCGCTTTGGCAGGATAGAATTTTTTGTCGGCACCAGCAATCTGGAACTCGGTAAGTTCCTTTCCTTTGGCCATCAGCCCACCCGTTGCGTGATCGAACGTAATTCTGATTTTCCCTTTTTCAACCTTGAATGATTTATAGATCGGGCTCTGGTATGCTATACCTTTCTTTCCGTAGTTATCAGCTAGAGCTACATTCGCCAGGCGTTCGCCTACAGGTTTTTTATACTGTGGATGTATGTCTTTTACATTGTCCACCAGGTCAGAGATCACCACCATGCCCGACTTGGGTATCTGCAGCATCTCCACTTGTTGCTCACGAATCAGCACTCCGCTATCGCCAACATATTGAGTATACGGAGCGATCTGTACATAATAAAAAGGAAAATCATTCAGGAAAGATCTGCGCCATTCAGACACCAACGTTTCCATCAGGTGTTTATAGGTTTCAGGAGCGGAGGTATTGCTCTCACCCTGATACCATAACGCACCGGCTATACGAAACGGAATGATGGGATGAATCATGGCGTTATATACTACACCCGGGTTGGATGGACACCACGGGCGATCATCGATCTGTTTGGCTGCAGAAGCTTTCAGCGCAGCATCCGCCAGTATACGTCCTTCGGGTACCCATGTCTCAGCCGGAGTGCCACCCCAGCTTGCATTGATCAGACCGATCGGTACATTCAGATTCTGATTCAGTTTCTTGCCGAAGAAGTAAGCCACAGCACTGAAGTAACGTGCCGTCTCCGCGTTGCATACTTTCCATTGTCCTTCGCCATGTACCTGCGGAAAAGACGCTGCTGATTTATTAACATGAAAGAGGCGTATGTTCGGATCGTTCACCTGCGGCAGCACTTGTTTTCCATCACCAGAGGTTTCCATACCCCACTCCATATTCGATTGTCCGGAGCAGAGCCATACTTCTCCGATCATCACATCTTGTATAATTCGTTTTTCGCCCCACGGGTTACTGATTGTTATGGTATAGGGGCCACCGGCAGGAGGAGTATATAGTGTTGTGCTCCAGTATGTAGTGTTGTCGGCTTTAGTGCGAATGGTAGTGGAGTCCCAACTTACCTTGATTGTGATCTCCTGCGAAGGATGAGCCCATCCCCATATAGGTGTTGGTGATTGCTGCTGCAATACCATGTGGTCGTCAAACAAACTCGGGAGCCTGAGCTGACCATACGAAACTGAAATAACTGCGAGGCTGAGCAGTAAAAAGAAAATCCTCTTCATGATGTTGGTTGTTTTGCGCACCGAAAGTATTTAAAAGACACCAGATGCTAAAACGAAATATACTATCAGAAAATTTTCTTGAGGCGCTCGACTATTTCCAGAACGGCCGGGCACACCTGTGTATTCTTATAAGTAAGCTCCATGATCTGTACCATCTTCTTACGATCGGTATGCGGATACTCGCGGCAGGCCTTCGGGCGATCTTCGTATACCAGGCAGTAATTATCCGCGTCCAGGAAAGGACAGGGCGATGATTTCAATACGTAATCCTTGTCTTCGTCAATGCGTAAATACTTCTCTACAAAATCGCCCGGCTTCATGCGCAGCGATTTGGCTACACGCTCAATATCCGTCTGGTAAAAAATAGGACTTGTAGTTTTACAGCAGTTGGCGCATGTGAGGCAATCGATCTCTTCAAAAACTTCTTCATGCGTAGTATGAAATACATCGTCTACTTTGCGCGGATCTTTTTTCTTTATACCCTGCAAAAACTTTTTGTTCTCACTACTCCGCTGCTGTGCGCTATTTCTGAAACGCTGTAAATCCATGTGCAAAATTAAGCATCCACCGTATTTGTAGTTACGACCGGAAACCGAAGTGTAAAGGTAGCGCCTTTTCCCCATTCACTTGCTACGGAAATTTCACCACTTGATTTTGTTACCAATGCTTTTACAATGGACAGTCCTAAACCGGTAGATCCTTCACCAGCCGTGGGACGTGCTGAAAGCTTTTTGAATTTTTTGAACAGATGCGGAAGATCATTTGGATGAAAGCCCGGTCCCTGGTCTTTGATGGAGATCGCGAGAGTTTTGTTTTCTGACACTACATCGATAAATATACTCTTGCCTATCGGAGAGAACTTGATTGAGTTTGTTAAAAGATTGTCAAGTATACGCACCAGGCATACCGGATCCATCGTGAGATATTCACCCGGCTCAACCTGGTAACTGCATTGCAGCGTTAACTGTTTTTGTTTTAGCTGAACGCCATAGTTAGAGATAGCTTCTTCGATAAAATTGCGCACATCAATTTCTTCTACGCGCACTTCCTGGTTCGGATCTTCAATCTTGTTGATCTCCATCAAATCGCGAATCAACGCATTGCCATCATCGCATACACCGCGCATGCGGCCGAGTAAATCTTTCTGCTCATCGTTCAATGGGCCGGTAAGTTCGATAACGCTGGCCAGGCCAACAACTTTACTCAGCGGACTGCGCAGATCGTGTGCCACCACGCCAATCATACCATCTTTTTCAAGGTGCAAGTCTTCCAGACTTTCGTTTTTAGCAGCGAGTACCTGGTTCTGTTGTTCAATCTTTTCAAGTAATGCCTGCATCTCTTCATTTGCTTTTGATATCTCTTCTTTCTGAAGCATGAGCAGCGTACTGGTTTTTGTTTTATGTCGGAGCCAGTATAACATGCCGCTTACTACCAGCATAAATATACCTATAGCGGTGATGAGTAATTTTCGATCGTTGGTATGCCGAAGTTCATTCAGTTTTTTTGCATCGTTCAGGCGCTGTATTTCTTTGTCTTTTTTCTCGGCCTCGTAAAGTCCACGCACAACCGCGACCTGCTGACTTTTGCGTTGATCGAACAAGCTGTCTTTTAAAAACGCATAGCGCTTATACGATATATACGCATCTTTATAGTTTCCNNGGTAACATCCTTCCATTGAGCCAGGTAACCTTCAGCTTCATTAAAACGATGCTGCGCTATATATAGCTGACTCAGTCCACTGGTAGGATTTATGGTGAGCTCCTGGTCCTGAATTTCATTGGCGATTTGCAGTGCACGCATATAGTTCTTCTCTGCCTGCACAGTTTTGTTCTGGGCGCGGTATATATCTCCCAGAAAGCAAAGTGTAAATACGAGACCTCTGCGTTCGTTAATTTCCTGCTGAACCAGTAACGCTTTATCGAGATATTCCCGGGCTTCGGTATAGCGCTTTAATACAGTTAGTATACCGCCTACATTGGTGTTGGCAAATGCAATGGTGGCTTTATTTTTGGAGCGTTGCATGTGCTCGAGGTAGCGCTTGTAATAATGCAAGGCTTCGTTTGGTTGTTCGAGTTGCTGGTATACTACGCCAATGTTGTTAAGCGTAGAACCAATAAGCCGGTCGCTGTGAATGGCTTCGCTGATCTTGAGCGATTGGAAATAATAGTCCAGTGCAATTTCGTAACTGCCGCGATAGTAATAATTTATACCAATGCTGTTGAGTACGGATGCGAGTCCTTCCTGCTCAGAAGTAGTTTTGAAAAGATCCACCGATATAGTATAATTTCGAAGCGCCTCATCGTAATCAGATTGCAACTCGTATGCCTGCCCGATAAAGTTATGTGTGCGTGCAAGACCAACGGTGTATCCAATCATTTCGAAAATTTTCTTCGCTTCACTGAATTCTTGCAAAGCACTATCGTACTCACTCTTGCGTATATAGGCATACCCCGACACGAGCCATGCACTACCCACCCCTTTTGTAAAATCAAGTTGTTCGGCCAGCAGTCGTGCTTCTTTTGCTTTTTGCAACGAAGGTTGAAACGAACCGGCACGGTATAACTCACGCGCGAGGTCGATCAGTAAATTAACACGCGTAGTATCGGCAGGAGTATGTTGCAGAATTGCTTTTAAGCTATCTGTTTTCGGTTGCTGTGCCTGCGTGTGCAGCAAACCGACCGATAAAACGAAGATTAAAAGTGCTGTGAAAGATGGCAGAACTTGCCCGACTCTTAGAATTCTCATGCTCCTCAGGGACCTTCTTGAAATTAGAACGAAAAATACACGGTGACGAAAATTTTTACGCTTTCAAAAAGCTTACTTCCTTACACGGACAAAACGATTGAATGTTTTGTATTTTAATCGCGATTTACGGTTATCGGTGTATTTTTACGGAGTATGAATACCTCATCTTTTATTACGAACATCAGGAAAACGGTTAACCTGAACGAGGAGGAAGAAAAATACATTGAATCTGTTTTTGTGCCACTACGCGTGAAACAGGGAGAGTTTGTAGAGCATAGCGGTGAGATAACACGATACTTTATTTATGTACAGTCAGGTTGCCTGATGACGTACTTTACCGATAAAGATGCCTTTGATCATGTTGCTCAATTTGCAACTGCTGGCTGGTGGACAGGCGATCTGCACAGCATCACCAAAGGTGTTCCCTCCATCTATAGCACACGCGCACTCGCAGACTCTGAAGTTTTATTATTACCCAAGAACAGCCAGGAAGAATTACTGAACAAGTATCCGCAGATGGAGCGATACTTCCGCATACTATACCAGAACGCACTCGTTACACATCTGCATCGCATCATACAAGGTCACGCAGCCGCAGCCGATGAACGCTATATATCCTTCCGCGAAAAATACCCATCCCTCGAGCAATACGTACCGTTGAAGTATATAGCATCGTATCTGGGCATCACACCGGAGTTTCTTAGTAAGATTCGGAGGAGGTTGATGGAGAGCAGGTGAGCCGTTATCCGTGAATTGTTAATCGTTAAACGTTATCCGTTAATGGTTGTTAACTTAAGCAAGTATATATTTTACCCCACAGCCAAATACACCCAGGTCTCACTTCTCACACGTCTGGCAACTGGAAGCTGGCAGCCAGCAACTATTTCTTAATCTAGTTCAAGATACTTCCCTGTCTTTCTTAACCTAGTTCAACGTGTCCGCACAGTTGCGTGCCGTAGATTTGTATCATCAATTACAAACAAAATCAAAACGAAAATATTTATGGCAGCAACAAAATGGACTATTGATACAACGCATAGCGAAGTACAATTTAAAGTGAAACACCTGGTGATTTCTACCGTTACTGGATCGTTCAAGAAATTCTCAGGTGAGGTTAGCAGCGAAAGTGAAGACTTTAATAATGCAACGGTAGCTCTTAACATTGAAGTGGACAGCATTGATACAAACCAGGCAGATCGTGATGGTCACCTGAAGAGCGATGATTTCTTTTCAGCAGCACAACATCCTACTATATCTTTTGACGGTAAGCTGGTGAAGAGTGGTGGCGATTATAAGTTGAATGGTGATCTGACTATTCGCGGTGTTAAAAAAACAGTTTCATTGGATGTTGAATTTGGTGGTGTAGTGAAAGATCCTTGGGGAAATACAAAAGCAGGTTTTGAACTGAATGGTAAAGTTAACCGCAAAGATTTTGGTCTGACATGGAATGCATTAACAGAAGCAGGAGGTATGGTAGTAGGGGAGGATGTTAAACTTCATATGAACGTTGAGCTGGCGAAAGTGGCGTAAGGGGTTACACGTTCATATTCTGTCGGCCGAAAGCTACCCGCTATGGGTAGCTTTTTCTTTTTGATCACGACTATAGATGTAAACTTATTTGTTCCGGTTGTTAAGTAGCGGATATGAACCCGTATCTTGGTAGTGTCGTATAAGCCTTATCGCTAAACCGATTACCCCTATGACTGCTACTGCTACAACTGTAAACGGTGTTCTGGTTGAGAAACCCAGAATATCTTCCATCGACCTGGTGCGAGGTATAATTATGATCATCATGGCACTTGATCACACGCGCGATTTCTTTCACGTCAGCGCCAATGTCTTTCAACCAACGGATCTTACGCAAACCAACCCGATATTATTTTTTACCCGTTGGATAACGCATTTCTGTGCACCTACATTTGTATTCCTCTCCGGTACAGCAGCACGCATCAGTCTGCAACGCAAGAGTAAAAAAGAACTCTCTGTTTTTCTGCTAACACGCGGACTCTGGCTTGTGATACTTGAATTTACAGTTGTTCGCTTCGGAGTGCTTTTCAATCTATACTATGATTTTAATATCATGCAGGTGATCTGGGTCATTGGTGCTTCCATGATTGTACTGTCGGCATTGGTTTATCTGCCGGAAATACTGGTGGGTATACTTGGACTCATCTTCGTGTTCGGACATAATATATTTGATGCATATCAATTAAAACCCGGTGATACCGGTTATGCCGCGTGGGCTATATTAAATCAGACCGGTGCTATTGCGCTTGATAAAAACCATTTACTACTGGCATTCTACCCATTAATACCGTGGCTCGGTATTATGCTTGTTGGGTACGCAATCGGTAAGTGGTATACCCGTGACTTCAATCCTGAGTTGAGAAGAAAGCGATTACTTATGATGGGTATTGCAGCTATTGTGTTGTTTG
>DJFR01000136.1:0-3219 GCA_002432545.1 Flammeovirgaceae bacterium UBA5867
TGCATTGTTTTAAACGAAAATCAAGAGTGGCAGTATGTTTGCATATACCCTTTACAAGCATTTAAACTTTAATTCTATGAAACCCATTTTTGTTATCCTGTTATTGATGATTGTTTTATCAACATCAGCCTTTGTAATGATTTACAATCAATGGAAAGATATAGTAGAGGCGAATCCGGTAATTTTTGCAGTCGGCCTCATTAGCATAGTATTAAGTGGTGCAGTCGGTATGCTATATATGATTATATCACGCCCGGCTCTGCAGCCTGTGCGTAGTAAATAAGTTTTTTTTGAGGGGGTATTTTTTAATCCAGTCAGAGGTAACTCTGACTGGATTTTGGCTTTTATAGGGATGCTCTATTTTAATTCCAGCACCATCACATATTTTTTAGGTATTGTTAGGGTAGCCTCTACGTTGTGGACACGGTCGGTTGTGATTTCTCTTCCCTGTTTGAAATTCTTCATGCGTTCAGAAAAGCGTTTTGCATCAATGGTCATCGGTTTGTCCTGTGTATTCATAATGCACATAACAGTTTGCTGATCATCATAACGGAAGTATACATATACACCATCTTCCGGAACGTATTGCATCATTTTGCCGGTTTTAATTGCTGATGAATGCTTGCGGAAGTTGGCGAGTTTCTTTGTCCACTCGAAAGCTTCATTTTCTTTTTCAGTTCTTCCTTCGCGCGTAAACTTGTTTGCTTTGTCACCGGGCCATCCTCCTGGAAAGTCAAGGCGCACCCATCCATCCGGATTGGATATACCTTTCATCAGCACTTCGGTTCCATAATACATTTGCGGTATACCACGGCAGGTGAGGAGCCAGGCAAGGCCCATCTTGTGTTTTTCAAGATCTTCATTCACTACTGAATAGAAGCGACTCATATCATGGTTGTCGAGGAAGTTTACGTTCTTCATCGGGTCTTCATAAACAAAATCCGCTGCTAATGTCTGGTATAGTTTATTGACACCATTGGTCCAGCCGAACGGTTCGTTAACAGCATTCATAATGCCGTATAGGTTTGTCTGGAAATCGGTAACACCCGGAAGATTACTCTTGAACGGAATGTTAAACGTATTGCGCGTAAAGAACGCTTGTCCGGCAACACCATGCACCCACGTTTCACCGAAGAGTGATATATTCGGATACTCATCGAGTAATGCCTGGTTGCAGCGATTCATAAACTCAAGGTCGTTATATATATAGGTGTCGATTCGCCAGCCGTCTACACCAAACTCTTCAACACTCCAAAGTGCGTGCTGTATCAGGAAGTTTGCAACGTAGGGGTTATGCTGATTCAAGTCGGGCATGAAACGTGTAAACCATCCATCGCTCATACGTTGCTGATCAGTTTTTGCAGCGTGAATATCAAAGAGAGGTTGATCTTTATAGTTCGTATTGGTATAGTCTGGCCATTCGTGCAGCCAGTCGTGAGTAGGTTTATCCTGAACGAAGAAATGATACAGGCCTACGTGATTATATACTGCATCCTGTATCAGCTTCATGTTACGCTTGTGCAGTTCATCGCTTAGTTTTTTATAGAGCGCGGAACCACCATGACGTGCATCGACTTTATAGTGATTGGTAATGGCATAGCCATGTTCGGTACGATCGGGCATATCATTTTCAAGCACAGGTGTTAGCCATACCGTTGTAATGCCCAGATCTTGCAGGTAATCGAGGTGATTGATGAGCCCCTGCAAGTCGCCACCATGCCGATGAAATATAGAGTCACGGTTCAGTGACTGATCGCGCATACCTTTTATTTTATCATTCGCAGGATCTCCATTGCTGAAGCGATCGGGCATAGCGAGATAAATGAAATCAGCAGCGGTAACACCTTGCGCATATACACGATTCTTGTCGCGTGCCTTTAATGGAAAGTTTACCTTTTGTGTCTTCTTACCACTTTTAAAAAGTATAACAGCATTGCCCGCTGCAGCTTCCGGAGCTATAGCGATGTCGAGTGCTAGATACTTCCCGTTTTCAAGACGATTTATTTTAGAGAGTGTAACACCGTTGTACTCAATGGTTACATCACTCTTCCCAAACTGTGCATCGGTTGATTTCACGAGTAATTGTACCGTGTTGTGCTTCATGCCAGTCCACCAGTGCGGAGGATATACTTCAGGCGTCTGAGCCCTTAGCCCGAGCGTTGTGACGCAGACGAAAATGGATAGAATGTGGTATTTAATTTTCATTTAAATGGGTTTTGGTTGATTGGTCGAGCGGCATCGTTGCCGTTGGCAAAAATTCAAAAAGCACGCTAAGCCGCCTAGTGAAATTGTGGATTTACTTTTTGGAAACGATTGCGAAACCGATTCCAGTTAATTTTTATGGTATTTGTTATGACATTATGGAGAATATCTTCCTATCTTAATAGTTGATTTCAAACGTGTGCATTAGAGCGAATGATTAGCGTGAGAGATCGGATAGTTTTTTAACCCAAACCAAAAATGTATGACAAAATTTTATCTGTATGTAAGCAGGTATCTTACGGTTCTACTTTTTCTGATTACCACCGTAGCGTGGTCTCAGAGTACTGTAACAGGAAAAGTTACTGCGGCTGACGATGGATCAGGATTGCCCGGAGTAAACATTATCGAAAAAGGAACAAGCAATGGTACAGTGACGGATGCGAATGGTAATTTTTCAATTACGGTTCCTGGTACAGCGACTCTTGTTTTTTCATTTGTAGGCTATCAATCACAAGAAGTTATTGTTAATGGCAGATCAACCATTGATGTAGCGATGGGATCTGATGTAACTGCACTTTCTGAAGTAGTCGTGATAGGCTATGGCCAGATAGAAAAGAAAGACGCAACCGGTGCGTTAGTATCTTTGAAGCCTGGTGATTTCAATGCCGGTGTTATCAACTCACCAGAGCAATTAATTCAGGGTCGTGCGGCAGGTGTGCAAATAACATCAGCGAGTGGTGAACCGGGTGCCGGCATCAACATTCGTATACGCGGTACTTCCTCTGTACGAGGTGGTAATAACCCGTTGTTCGTTGTAGACGGTGTGCCACTTAGCGGTGATGATGTAACTGCCGGAGGTTCTGGTGCAGGTTTAGGAAGCAGTTCTGCCCGTAACCCGCTGAATTTTCTTAACCCCAATGATATAGCCAGTATAGATATATTGAAAGATGCATCTGCTACTGCTATATATGGTTCAAGAGGTGCGAACGGTGTTGTAATCATTACAACAAAAACAGG
>DJFR01000136.1:3322-6763 GCA_002432545.1 Flammeovirgaceae bacterium UBA5867
AACCTTTCTTTCGGTGCAGGTGACAAAACCAGTAACTATAGATTGTCGCTTGGTTATATGGACCAGGAAGGTATCGTGCGTATATCAGGTTTGAAAAGATATACTGCGAGATTTAACGGATCAAAAAGTTTTATTAACGACCGCTTGAAAGTTGCTTCTCAATTAACGTTGGCGAAGACGCTGGATAACGGAGCACCTGTTACGGATAACTCTGGCTTTGAAGGCGATTTGATTGGTTCTGCGTTAAAAGCAAATCCAACTTTCCCGGTGAAGAATCCGGATGGTAGTTATTACCAGATCAGCAACAACGAACCTAACCCGGCTGCTATCCTGGCATATTCGAAAGACTATACCAATACCATCAGAGGTTTGGGTAACATCTCGGCAGAACTTCAGATTGTAAAGGGTTTATCGTTTAAGACGGTGGTTGGATTTGATAAATCAATATCATCCAGAAAAACTGCTTTCTCAAAAGACCTGTCCGTAACGGGTATTAAAGATAAAGGAAGACTATATCTCAATGATATTGAAACCGACAATACACTTTGGGAAAACTACTTTACTTACGATAACGAGTTTGGTAAAACAAAGCTTAATGCTATCGTAGGTTATTCGTATCAGAGTTTCCAGAAGTCTACACGATCTGCACAGTATACAAACTTCAGAACAAATGATCTGGATCAAATGATTAACAACCTCGCATCTGCCGATCAGACAGCCGGTAAAATATCTGCAGCAGGAGGGAACTCATCTAATGTAACGGATGAGCTTCAATCATTCTTTGGTCGCGCTAACCTGACATTCAGTGATAAATATATAGTTACTGCTACATTACGTGCCGATGGTTCAACAAAATTCGGTGGTGATAATAAATATGGATACTTCCCTTCTGCAGCATTTAAATGGAGAATTGTTGATGAAGGATTTGTTCCTGAGTTGTTCTCTGACTTAAACCTTCGTGTAGGGTATGGTATAACCGGTAACCAGGAAATTCCGCACAACCTATACCAGGAGCGTCAGCGCTATAACGATTGGAATATCACCAATGAAGGTAACATGGATGGCGGTGCTCTGAGCGGTGTTGCTTTTCAGAATCCTGATTTGAAGTGGGAATCTACTTCACAGATAAATGCAGGTATTGACTATGGATTTTTAGAAAACCGCGTACGTGGATCGATCGATTACTACTATAAAACTACCAAGGATCTGTTGATTCAGGTTACCAGCGCGCAACCTGCAGTGCAGCCATTTGTTTGGAAGAACCTTGATGCAGAAGTAATCAATAAAGGTCTTGAGCTTTCGTTGGAATTTGATGCGGTGTCTCAAACAAACTTCAGCTGGACTGTTAATGGTAACGTAGCATTCAATAAAAACGAAGTGCGAAATTTTACGGGTCTTATTAATACCGGTAGAATTAATGGTCAGGGATTGTCGGAAGCCTATGCACAGCGTATTGCCGGAGGACAGCCTCTGTATGCGTTCTATCTCCGTCCTTTTATAGGATTTGATGAGAATGGTTTGCAGGAGTATAGAAATGATTCAGATGTACAAGAGTTTACAGGTGACAGCCCGCTACCTAAAACTATAGCAGGTTTAACAAACAACTTGAAGTATAAATCATTAGATCTGAGTTTCTTCTTCTCTGGTCAGTTCGGACATAAAATATATAATAACACAGCAAACGCGTTCTTTACAGCAGGTGCATTAGCCAGCGGAAGAAATACAACGACAAATGTTGTGAACAGCGGAGAGACTCGCGTAAGTTCTCCTGATGTTTCTACACGCTTCCTCGAGAACGGGTCGTTTGTGAGATTGCAAAACGTAACGCTTGGATATAATGTAAATACAGAGAACACATTTATATCATCACTTCGATTCTTTGTTACCGGACAGAACCTTTTCGTGATCACAGATTACTCCGGACAAGATCCAGAAGTTAACACAAACAAATCTATNNTTTACATTTGGTGTTAATGTGTCTTTTAAATAAAAATTTATGACTTACAATAAATTTTCAAAACACTTTTTATTGGGTAGCCTTAGCGTGCTGCTTACTTTTTCGGCATGTACCAATCTTGAGACAGATGAAGTAGATTCTATAGTAATAGATGGTTCAGGAGGGACAACTGCCGGAAATCCTACTGAAATTCTTGCAGGTACATATAGTGACTTGAGTACATTTGCTGAGCAGAATGGTGTGTATTCACTATATGAACATACAAGTGATGAAATGATTCCTCCAACGAGAGGTACAGATTGGGGTGATAACGGTGTATGGCGTCAATTATATCAGCATACATGGGATCCTACACACACGTATGTGGTGAGTTCATGGAATATTTTGAACCAGCGTGCGTATAAGTGTAACCAGGTGTTGGCCTCGAATCCTTCTGTGCAACAAGCTGCCGAAGCAAAATTCTTACGTGCCTTTTTTATGTGGCATATTATGGATCTGTATGGAAAAGTTCCGTTCAGAGAAGTAGGAGAAGGTGTTGATGTAAACCCGAGAGTGTTAACACGCTCAGAGGCATTTGATTTCATCATCAAGGATTTGGAAGAAGCGATACCCGATCTGCCTAGCCCTGCTCCATCAGCAGAAAACTCTCGAGCGTCAAAAGCTGCTGCCTATACGTTACTAGCGAGACTATATCTTAATAAAGCAGTATATAAATCGGCTACGCCAGAAGGTCCGTATACTTTTGATAATGCCGATATGGACAAAGTTATCGAGTACACAAACCAGGTGGGGGCTTTGGGTTATAAGTTGGAGGATCAATACTTTGTAAATTTTACAACATCTGCTCAGACTGAAATAATATTTACTAGTCCAACTGGTACGCCTGAAAATAGGTATAGAATGACCCTGCATTACAATAATAATCCAGACGGATGGAATGGCTTTGCAACGCTCGCTGACTTCTATGCTACTTTTGAAGACGATGATATCAGAAAAGGTATTGCAGCAAATCCAAACGGAACATTGTATTCTGGACTTGGCAGAGGTTTCTTGTTGGGACAGCAGTTTAAAGATGATGGCACCATCATAATTAACGCGCGTAACAGTCAACCACTAGCCTTTACACCAGAGGTTCCACTTTCAGGTGCGTCAACGGAAGCAGGTATACGTGTTATCAAATATCACCCGAAGGATAAAGGTAAATATATCTTGATGCGTTATGCAGATGTATACCTGATGAAAGCAGAGGCTCACTTCTGGAAGAACGAAAACGGAACAGCGTTAACACAGGTAAATGCGTTGCGTACTCTTCGTGGGGCATCAACATTGGGCGCGCTTACGGAAGCAGATATATTGGCTGAACGAGGCCGCGAGCTATATTGGGAAGGACTTAGAAGGATAGATCAGATCCGCTTTGGTACATTCAATAACACATGGCAGGATAAAAACAACACTGAACCTTTCCGTGTATTATATCCGATTCC
>DJFR01000059.1:0-8291 GCA_002432545.1 Flammeovirgaceae bacterium UBA5867
CGAAATACATGCAGGTCGGTAAGGTCTGAACGTTTTTTATCTTCGTCCTCTCCTAATTCAAATGGAAACACCATACCAAGTTCCGGGTTGCTGAACACCACTCCGTTGTTCGATCCTTTATCAATAGCAAAATTTATACTCCATTCACTTTTTACAGGAGCCAGTCCGTTGTGCCAGAAAAATACAAGGTCGGCTTCGGGCTCGGTGGGTTTATACTCCGGTATACAAAATCTTTCTTTATACTCGTCTGCTTCTTTGGTAAAGCCCGTCCAGGCAGCCGTGTTGATCAGATCGTACTTGAGTTGCTCGGGCACTTTCATGCCGAACATTTTTGCATAGTCATTCTCGTATATCTCCAGTGCATTGCGATAGGCTATAAATGCATTGTTATAGTCTTTATCAGCCTGGTATATAATTCCCATCAGGGTATTGATGAAAGCATCGCGCTGGTATTTTTCTTCAGCGGTATATTTATCACTCAACTGGTTCAGACGAATGCTGAGGCGTCTGCATTCCACCAGTGCCTCTTCATATTTTGCCATCTTCAGGTAGTTGAGCGCTTTATAGTACAGCAACATCAGGTGCTCATGATCTTCTCCGTGATAGGTAGTAACAGTCGGATTGGTAAAATAGGAAGCGGCTTCGTTGAGGTAATTGATGTGATAGTCTTCTCCGAAAATAAACGCTTTCTCGAAGTATGCGTTGCTTTCGTCATAACGGCCGAGTATCGATAACAACAAGCCGTTGTTTACCATGTATATAAAGCGCGAACGACCGTGCTCCTGCTTGTTGTTCTTCTCTAACGTAGCCAATGCGCGTTGCAGATCGCCACGCTCAAACTCGGAATTGAAATCAAAGTTCTTTTGATAGTAGGTGGCACAACCACTGATGAGTAATACCACCGGCAGAAATATCAGAACAATTCGTTTGGCAACGTTCATCGCTGAAAGGCGAATTGTTTTTCGATCCTGGTATAGATTGCCCATGATGCGTGAAGTCAACTGAATGACTCAATCAGTTCTTAACTATCTTCTTGATTTCATCCTGCCCGTACCAGATGCGCTTGCTGGTCTCTATATCCGTGAGGAATAATGTAGTGACATAATTTACCACGCGCTTCTTGTTATAGGTATCGGTTTCAGAAGTCATCTCTCCAAACAACATCAGGTCTGCCCCGATTTCTTTTCCGAATTGCTTCGCTGTGGCGGATGATGCAAAGTCTTGCTGCTCGCTGCGCTCGGTACGAAGTTTATCCCTGAACCCATCGGACTCTACGATATCCGCTATAGCAGAGTTATGAATCACCACTTCAAATTTCTTTACATAGTTATCAGCATCGATATGCTCGGAAGTTTTATTACGAATCGGGCCGACAACAATAACAGGTTTACGCCCAAGTTGCTTTGCATAGTTCTTGAATGTTTCGGAGTCGAACAGATCGTAGATCATCTTATCGGCAACGGTGCGCGAGTCGGTATCATTCCACCGTCCGCTCAGGTCAACTTGTTGTGAAGGATCAACGCGGGTAACGGTGCGTGAACAGGCGCTGCAGAGTATAACCAGTAAAATTATCAGGGAGAATTTTTGCATGACGGTGAGTTTTGGAGCAAACTTCAAAAATCTTGCCGAAAGATACGCAGAAAGCCAACGGGTTGTTACGCTCTTGCACGTATCATCTCCCCTACATTTCAATGTATTATGACAGCACCGCTTTGAGGTTGCTGATCACGTCTTTCGGATTGGCAGCACTGAAAACAAAATTACCGGCCACCAGCACATCGGCACCGGCATCGAGTAATGCTTTTGCGTTCTGCTGGTTAACACCACCATCAATCTCGATCAGTGCATTTGATTTTGATTCGGTGATCATCTTCTTCAGCGCGACAACTTTTTTATAGGTGTGCTCAATGAATTTCTGCGCGCCAAAGCCCGGGTTCACCGACATGACACATACCATATCAATATCGGCTATAATATTTTCAAGTTCGGTGATGGATGTATGCGGGTTAATGGCCACGCCTGCTTTACAACCCAGCGCTTTGATCTGCTGTATATTACGATGCAGGTGCGGACACGCTTCAACGTGAACAGAAATAGTCTCCGCTCCTGCTTTCTGAAAAGCTTCTACATAGCGCTCGGGCTGCACGATCATCAAATGTACATCCAGCGGTTTACGGGCGTGGCGCTTTACGGCCTCCACTACCGGTAAACCCATCGAGATGTTCGGCACAAATACACCGTCCATGATATCAACGTGAATGAGATCAGCTTCACTTTCGTTGAGCATTGTGATCTCACGCTGCAGGTTGGCAAAGTCGGAAGCCAGTATCGATGGTGCTATGATGGGTCTTTTCATCGTGCAAATATATAGTTAGCGTGATGCTTCAATCGCCTGGTTAATATCTCCGATAATATCCGTCACATCTTCCAACCCTACGGCTATACGAATGAGGCCCGATGTTATACCCACCGCTGCTCTTTCGTCTTCACTCAGTTTAGAGTGTGTTGTTGATGCCGGGTGTATAGCAATGGTACGGGTATCGCCCAGGTTTGGTGTGTGTGAAATCATCTTCAGTGAATTCAGGAACCTGCGTCCCTGATCAAGTCCGCCTTTGATCTCGAACGTTACAATACCACCACCCAATTTCATTTGCTTTTTGGCAAGTTCATGTTGGGGATGTGATGGCAGGAATGGATACTTTACCTTCACTACATCCGGATGTTTTTCAAGATGCTGCGCGAGTGTTAACGCATTGTGACAATGACGATCCATTCTCACGGCAAGTGTCTCGAGGCTCTTTGATAAGATCCAAGCATTGAAGGGCGACATTGATGGTCCGGTGTGACGCGTGAAGAAGCGAATCTCTTTGATCAGTTCTTTCTTGCCTAATATAGCACCACCGATCACACGGCCCTGGCCATCCATAAATTTGGTAGCCGAATGTGTTATGATGTGTGCTCCCCACTTGGCAGGTTGCTGTAGGTACGGTGTAGCAAAACAGTTGTCTACATTCAGAATGAGATTGTGTTTTGCTGCAAGTTTACCGAGCCATTCCAGGTCGATAAGATCGAGTGCCGGATTGGAAGGTGTTTCTACGAAGATCATCCGTGTGTTAGGCTGTATCTTCTTCTCCCACGTTTCAGGTTCATTCACATCTGCATAGCTGTGTGATATACCGAACTTCGGAAATATAGTATTGAGGATCTGGTGTGTTGAACCGAATACGGAACGACATGCCAGTACGTGATCGCCAGACTTCAGCAATGCAGCCATGCTGCTATACATGGCAGCCATGCCTGATGCTGTACCAATACCATCTTCTGTTCCTTCCATGCGACAGAGTTTTTCGATAAACTCGTTCGTGTTGGGATTGGAGTATCGGCTATAGATGTTACCCGGAATTTCGTCAGCAAACATAGCACGCGCCTGCTCGGCATCATCAAATACAAAACTTGATGTGAGGTATAGCGGCACGGAATGTTCGCGGAAAGATGTGCGCTGGTGTTGCGCACGTATAGCATCGGTCTCGAAATTTCTTTTCTCTTCCATGAAATAAAAATGAATCTGAACTGTGAACTGCTACGCAGATATAGTGATAAATGTTACCGGATTACCTCAAAGCTATAGGTGATTTTCGCGGTCTTCTCCAGTGTTTTGGCAACGGAGCAATACTTCTCAATGGAAAGGTTAACCGCTTTCTCAGCTTTGTCGGCATCTATATCGCCATACAGTTTGAAGTGTGCGTGCACTTCGGTATAGAGTGAAGGCGTTGCGTCCTTCTCACGCTCGCCTGTTACGGTGATCTTGATATCTTTTAAATCCTGTCGCTGCTTTTTAAGAATTGAAATTACATCAATCGCACTGCACCCTCCCATCGCTGCGAGCAGCATCTGCATCGGGCGCATGCCTAAGTCAGATCCTCCTGATTCGGGTGATGAATCCATCTGCACGGTTCTTCCGGCTTCGTTACGCGCTTCCATGTGGAAGGCATCATTCAAACGACTTAATTCAATTTTTATCATACTGCTTTTTCTTCCTCCTGCGGCCAGGCATAACTGCCTGCTATCATTGCCAGCAAACTTACAAGCGTTGCCGGTATCAGACTGGGCCATGGTGTTTCAATGGCCTCAAAGATAATCCAAGTTATCATACCTGCCACCATCGAAAGCAAAGCTCCTTTGCTGCTCGAACGTTTCCAGTATAAACCCAGGGTTAGTGGTATGAACAGGGAAACGAGGCTGAGTATAGATGACTCTCCTACCAGTTCGTATATATTAGACCGAAAACAGGCCATAATAGTTGCGAGTGCCGCAAAAATCAGCACACATATTTTGGTGAGCATCAAAAACTGTTTGTCGCTATACCGGTGCCTGGTTAATGGCCGAATGAGGTTTTCTGAAAATATAGAAGCCGGTGCCAGTATAGCGGAGCTTGTTGTACTCATAATGGCCGATAGCAACGAACCGAAGAACAGAATCTGGATCGGCAATGACGTGTGCTTCAATACCATGCTCGGCAAGGTAAGTTGTGTATCTCCCGTGATCTGATCAGGGTATAAATGCTTGGTACATAAACTTATATATAGCGGCAACATGGCGAGCGTCAGGTACAAACCTGCTGCTATATAACACGACCACACTGCGGTTCGCGCAGAGCCGGAAGACATCGACCGCTGAAATACATCTTGTGACGGCACGGAGCCGAGGCCCAGCACCGACCACGCGGCCAGGTACGCAGCTATTTCTTTGAATTCGAACGATGGAAGAAACTTCAAATCCTGTTCAGGCATTTCGCTGATTACAACGGATACACCACCCGCTTTCTCTGACAAGATATAGGCCAGTGCAAACATGCCGACTATAATGATAATACTCTGAACGAAGTCCGTAATAGATACCGCCCACATACCACCGGCATAGGTATATAATGTTACAATCACAGCGCTTATCACCACGCCCTGCCACACCGGTATATGTATCACTACATTGAGTATCAACCCCATGGCAACTAATTGTGCAGCGATATAACCGAGGTATGGTAATGCCAGGAAGAGACTGGCCGTTAACTCGGTAACCTTGTTATAACGTATTTTAAAAAAATCACCCAGGGTAAGCAGGTTCATGTTGTATAACCTGCGGGCATAGAATATACCAAAGATGAGCAGGCAGAGCGATGCACCGAACGGATCTTCGATCACTGCATATAGCCCGCCTTCCAGAAATTGCGCGGACGCTCCGAATACTGTTTCTGAACCGAACCAGGTAGCAAAGAGTGCAGCCGAACTTAATACGATAGGCAGGCTTCTACCCGCGAGCATAAAATCGCCCGAGTTCTTTACTCTTCGTGAAGCCCAGAAACCAATCGCTACGGTAACAACGAGGTATGCAATGATGGAAAGAAGTAACAAATCTCTTTACAGTTAAACCGTTCGTGGTCTAAAAGTAAAAAACGTAGCAGACTATTTCACACAATTCAGACGTGAGCCTGAACTATTTCTTCTTCTTCAACTGAAATGTACGGGTAACGTTGAAGCCGAGGTGAATATCACCTCCAAAGAAATCTCCTTTCGTTTCGGTGATGAAGGTGCGTTCGGTAAGACTCGATGTATTGGTTAGCACGATCTGAAATACGTGACCGCCCGTTTCAATGTCTATACCAAAGCCCAGTGAATTATAGCGCTTGCTTCCGGCTTCGAACACATCATTATCGGGTGGATCGAGGCGATAATAATACTCACTTGTTAATGCTACACTGCGTGTGATTTTAATTCGTCCGCCAACACCAATGGCAACCTGGTCGTTCTTCTCTTTCGTCTGGTCAACCGCATTTTTGTGAATATAGGTTGGCATGATCTGTAACGACAGACTCGGTGTAAATTTACGGGCGATGAGTGCCTGCGCGGTATAGGCTAAACGATCTACCGTTTTAAAACCTTCAGGCTCATTACCTCTTTTCGGAGATATACTATATGCCGTCCCTCCCAGCACCGTCATGGTAAATGGAAAACTCTTTTCACCGGAGCTTTGCTTCAGTAATTTATACTTCAGGTATCCGTCCATGATCTTATCGGCAGAGTTACGACCGATGCTGACCGAAAGGTTATCGGTTATACCATAGTCGAGCCCGAGACGAACATAGGCCTGATCGAGTCCGTACATTTCGTAAAGGCCATCGTTCAGTCGTCCAAAGCGGTGGGCGAAAATAAACTCCAGTGTTCCGCCATTTTTTGTTTCAACACTGTGGCCATTTACCAGGCGCGTACCTTTAAAAGTAGCAATGGTATAGTCGGTATTCTGATCCTGCTTCTCCAGTTCTTTCAGCAAGTCATCCTGCGCGAAAGACATGGTAGGAATTAAAAGAAGTAAAAAAAATCTCTTCATAGTATCAGGCTTAAAGCGGTCTGTAATTAAAATCCACGGTCACTTCTACTTGCTGTGCTATATTTTGCCACACGATCTGCGGAACCTTGATGTTATAGTCAAGAAGTTTTACGGTAAACTTCGACTTTAATGATAGTTGATTGTTCTTTATTTCGGCTGTACCGGGAAACGTAACATCACGGGTTACACCGTGAATGGTTAATTTACCTATTGCCTTTACTTGTTGTACTCCGGTTGCCGTGGTGTTGAGTCCTATAATTTTACCTTGAAAAGAAGCCTTCGGATATTTCTCCGATTCCATATACTTCTCGTTGAAGTGTACCTGCATCAGTTTCTTTTCAAATTGAAAATCTTTGATGTTCATCAGGTATGCGATCTCACCTTCACCGGCATCAAATATACTCGTCACCTTATTATTCTCTGCTGCTATATCTTCTATCACCCCATCTGAAAAAAAAGATACCGAAGCTTTGTCAACAAAAAAGCGTTGCTGACCTTTTCCGGCCTGCGACAACAGCAGCAGGGTAAACAATAGAATTATCCTCATAAAGCAAACAACAAAAAAATTATTGAGGTTTAAAAATGAAATCAATGGTAACTTCCACCTGCTCGGCAATATTGTTACGAAGCAGCTGCGGAACAACTATATTGTAGTCTTCCAGCTTCACAATAAAGCTCGACTTCATGTTCAGCTTATCAGCCAGTTTTTCAATCGTGCCTTTTATATTTACTTCTTTGGTTACTCCATGTATCGTAAGCTTACCTAAAGTTGATACTTGCTGTATACCTTTTGTCTGGGGATTGAACCCGGTAATTTTTCCCTGAAATATCGACTTCGGATATTTCTCCGACTCCATATATTTTTCGTTGAAGTGCTCCTGCATCAATGATTTTCTGAACTGATACTCTTTGATGGGAACGGAAAAAGCAATCTCACCGGTAGACGAATTAAAGAGACTCACTGCCTTTACATTCTCTGCTTTTATATCTTCAATCGGTGCGTGTGAGTAAAACGAGATAAAGCTTTTTTCAGTAGTATAATTCTGGGCAACTGCCGGCACTATGCCAGAACTTACGAGCAGCATTGCAAGGTATACAATCTTCATCCTATATATCAGTTATTCAATGCGCCTTGTTGGATCCAGCAGTAGATTGCTTCGCGCTCCTCTTGCGTTATACTCCCCGATCGTGGCATTTTCTCCGGGTCTGTCAACGGTAGGGTTATACGCCTTTGTATCTCCGAACCGTTCTCTTGCAGATTACTTAACACAGACCAGTCGGGCAAGCCCGAGTTGCTGTTGTGGCAGGTTACACATTTGGATTGAATAATCGGAGCAACAACCGTTGAGTAACTCACCGCTGTGGCATTATCGCACTCCACTATAAAAGAAGAACTCAGATTATGATCGACACAGGCGGCCATAACGAGAATGAGCAGAGTGATCGTATACGCGGGCCGAAGTATATTTCTAATCATACAGAAAAGATAAAAAAAATCAACGACAAAAGTACACTCGCGGAAAACATTGACACAACGTTATGGCTGGAACATGTTAAGATAATTAGTGAATGCTATAGCATGAAGAATTTGTATAGCACAGATTGGTCTGAAAATGAAAATCCCCCGAAGTCCTGGACCCCGGGGGATAATCACTGTCTATAGTTGGCTTTAATCTTGAATCAAAGATATAGGCCTAGTAAAAAAGTACCATGCCTGAATCGTTCACATGAAAATATAGCAGATGAATGGGATTATTTACAGATGGATGGGTCGATGTTTGCACCGCTATTAAATGAAAATCCCCCGAAGTTCTCGACTAAGGGGGATTGTCATGTCTATAGTTGGCTTTAATCTGTATCAAAGGTAGAATTTTTTTTCGTTGAATCAACCGGTTGCACCGAAAAAAAAT
>DJFR01000059.1:8296-15538 GCA_002432545.1 Flammeovirgaceae bacterium UBA5867
TTTGATGCGCTGTGGCAACTGCGATTTCGATCCGGGAAAAGTGGTTCTGCTGCTGATGTCGTAACTCGCATACGCGATCAGGATTACAAATGCCACCACAAACAAACTGAATATCTTCTTGCCTCTCGTCATTGGTATTATCATCAGATATACTCCAGCACCTTGTCGGCCAGCGCCACGTTATCAGACAGCAGTTCATAGAACTGATCTTTATTAAACTTCAGAATGACCACATCGGTTTGAGCTACCACCAGATTTGTATTAATAAAATTATGCGCGGCCAGCATCTCGCCAATAAATTCGCCCTGACTAAACTGTGATGTAAACTCACCACGCTGGTACAGGTGAACGGTGCCTGAATTCAATACGTAAAAGTAATTGTTGGAACGTTCGTCAAGAACAAGCGATTCATCTTTTTTCATGCGCAGCTCTTCACTCAGGTCAGCCAGGTATGTAAGCGTCAGTCCAGGCACTCCGTTGAAAATATTGATATCCTGGAAGAACAACACTTTTTCAAATCGCATAATTCTGCGTGCATGAATAATGAGCGCGTCCAGTTCATACTTCACATCGGCACCAAGTCTTTTTGAATTCTGTTCGTATTCGGCTGCGCTGATTTTATGCAGTGCCCAAGCCGATACTTCGCNNAGCACGCAGGCTTTCGTCCAACGGTTTGACTGGGTAAAATCGCGGTTGATCAAAAACTTCAGCACCAAACGTGAGTCGAGTTTCACACGCGGATAAAAATATTCCAGGCGACTAATGCGCTCGGCATCCGATACATCGTCAAGTATAGGTATAACACGTTGCTTCAATTGCTCCGACAAGAATACATCGAGCAACTCGATGGCATAAGTAATGCCTTCTGCCGTACCGCTATCTATATTTTCCTTTACCAGCTGAATCGACCGCGTGTCGTATAGCATGGTGAGCAAAGTATAGATGTGTTCGATGTCGTTCTGAATTTCAAAACGCAGTGCTGTTCTGATCTGCTCGCTGAAACCATCATCACCTATTTCATAAAGTGCACTGAGGTTCCAGCTTATATCGGATATATCAGACTCAATTACATATTTGATACGTGTGATCTGCGATATACCCGCCTTGAACCCGCACTCACCCAATGACAACAGTACCTGCGATACAATTACCTTGTTGGGATAATCCATTTTGTTCCAGAGTATTTCGCGGGCGCGCTGCCCTCCTATTCTTCCAATTACCTGGATAATGCGCAACATCATTTGCGTACTCTGACCACTGCGATAGAAAGCTGTATCGAGTGCCGGCAATGTTATAGCACCGATCTGCACCAGTGCATTCATAGCCTGGTTGCTATATACCGGGTTGCCTAAGTTCTCAATGATGGCATTGATGATTTCGGCATTGTGTTTCTTGATGGATGTTTTGATCGCAGTGTTGCGTACCTGCGGCTCACTGTCCAGGAGCAATTCCATCAGAAACGAAGTATACTCTTCCTTCGAAGTATGCAGCAAAAGTTCTGCTGCATAGTGGCGATCGTTCGGGTTTGCCGACCGTGTTAATTTCTGAATACGCGCTTTCGTTATATCACCACCGTTTTGAATAATGAGTTCAAGATCTTCTTTGCTAAGAACATTTTTCTCGGAGCCATCCATTTTCGTTGTGTCCATCCGGATCACATACTTATCGGAAACAGAAAGCCCTTTCAGCTCATTCATTTTATCCTGTGCGTATAGCCGTACCGATTCCTCCTCGTTCTTCATCAGGTTATTTACCCACACCGGTACATGGGCCGCGTTGATCTTCTCCAATAACTTAAAAGAGAACACAGCTTTGGATGGATTGGGAACACCGAGCATATTCTCCAGCCGCGATGTTACCTGCGACAATCCTTTTTCAAGTTTCTCCTGCTGTATATCGGTGCCTTCCAGTTTCAAACGGATCTTGTTTCGATAACCGTTATACATGTGGTTTACTACATAGAAGTATGCACATGCCAGCAGCAACAGAAATATAGCGATATGTATAACTTTAAAGAACGGTACGAACGCGAGACCGAAAATGAGCAGACCCGCTACGAAGCGTGCGCTCTCGTTCATCAACCCTTCTACTTTGGATTGAATATTAAACCGCAGGCGATTTTCAAGTGGTATAAAGAACAGCTTGAACACCGGGTTCTCCAGTGAGTCGCGCAGTGTCCAGTTGAAGAGACGTGTTAATGCTACAAACAAAAAGAAGTACAGGAACCCCGTTGTGCCCAATACTTTTTCATAACCAAATATACCTCCGGTGAGTAATGATCCGACCGCGAACAGTATAACAACCAGTGGCAATACAAAGAGCGATATACGCAAACCATAATTGCTGATGATGCGCTGGTTGATAAACGTCTGCATGATGAGACTGATACCGTATACGGCACCGGTAAAGAATGAGTTAAAGTTGGTAAGCTCTCTTTCTTTCGGATATTGGATCTGCACCAACTGCTGAAATGCATACTGCGTGAACATGAACATCACCATGGAGATGAGCAGGAAAATAGACAGCATGCGGATATAGGGATCGCGCATCAGCCGGTTAACCCTTGTCTCTCTGCGTACGCCCGAACCAAATTCACGCGGATTATTTTTCGACAGTGTAAAAGACGATGCAATGAAAAAAAGCAACACCGATACAACAGCTATACTAATGGCACAGACCAACAGATAGTCGGCTGTATCGTGAATGATCTTGGATGTAAACGGAATGGCAATAAGCGTAGCCAGGATCGCAGCGATCAACTGCCCGGTATCAATCCACCCGATAATTCTTTTGGATTGCCTGAAGTTGAACAGGCGACCAAATATACCCCAGAAGCTTAACAACAGAATCGCAGTGATCGGACCCGTCATGCAATACACCGCGAACACAAAGTAGTTATGCCACGCAGGGTCGCCATGTTGCAGCAGCCAGTATGCGCCCAGTGTAAAGATCAGGATTAGCAGAACGGCCCCCAGGGCTAGCGTTGTAAAACGTATCCAGCTCTGAAAAAAAGCAAATATAGATGTGGTAATTATACCGAGTGCCCCGGCCGCGAGAAATGCTTTATCCAGGTATGCACCCATCCGATTCAGAAAGAGTGAGTCGGCTGTTACCTGGTATGTTGCAATGAATACCCCCATAAAGAAGCCGGTGCAAAGCATCACGATGATCTGCTTCTGCTCTTCGCTCTTGATGCGGAGTACATTTGCTATACGACTTGCCATAAGGTAGTCGTCAAATATAAAAAAATCCGGCTCCGATAGTTTATCAGAGCCGGATTCTATTGTGATTTATCTTTAATTATTTCTTGGCAGCTGTTGTATCCGTTGATACACCACCTGATTTCTCCTGAGTATATTCGGCATTCAAACCATCGATAACATCTTTCGTGATGTTAATGGTTTCACCGGCAAACAATACATCACTGGTAGGATCATACTTCAGTACAACCTGCAAACCTTTTTCAGTACCATACTTTTTCAGGAACTTGGTGATGCGATCATACAACTCGCGGTTCAGTTTTGATTCTTCTTCCATCAATTGCTGACCCAGGCTCTGCTGATATAGCTGCAGGTTCTGTTGTTTTTTACCGAGGTCTTCTTCCGTTGCACGTACCTGGCCGAGCGTCATGCTGTTTACATTGCGCTTGTATGCTTCAATCTCGTTCTGAAGACCGATAGCACGGTTACGATATTCCTGTTCGATCTTCTTTGATTTTTCTTCGAGCACAGACTTTTGAGCTTTCAGATAATCATAGTATTTCAATACAGTATCGGAATTGATATAGGCCACTGTAAGATCACCTGCTGCTACTGAAGTGCCTTCAGCGGTTGCCGGCTTGGCCGATGAGAAATGTAAGTAAAATAATACCGCGACTGCTACCAGCAGCACGATGTTTAAAATCAACGAAAGATTCTTCATTCTTTAAGGATCAGAGTTCAGGGCGCAAATATGTACAGAAATTTTGGAGGCAGGATAAGGGTGCCTGATAATTTACACAAAATCTTTTACCGTACTGTGCGCCATGAAATTAACCAGCTTCCTGATCCTCAGTCTGGTAAGAATAAAGCGTAGGATCAAGTTTCAATGTATCTTCATTAAAATCACGAATGAATTTTTCGATGATCTTGTCCGTGATCTGTTCAACGTGAAGGCCTACATCGAGGCTTACACCAAATTCGGCATTCTCGTCCATGTCAACATGCTCCTTTACTTTTACGGTCTCGTCTTCTTCGAGCTCCATAATTACTTCGGCCATAAACAGACCGATCTCTTCTTCGAGCGGATCGAGTGTTTCGAGGTTGCCGTTCTCGTCCTCATCGTATGTTATCTTCTTATACTCCGGAAAATGTTTGGCAGCGCGATGCTCAGCTATTTCATACAACTCACTTTCGTGTTGCAGGCGCAGGGTATAGATTACCGAATCATAGATCACATCCTTCCCTTCAAATTTACCAATGAAATAAAAGTGTGCATATTCATCCGAAGCTTCGTCCTCTTCATCCAAAACATAATTCTTTCCCAGGGCAGCCATGCGTGCCTGGTAATCTTCAACGACCTTTGGATTGAAACCTAGATTTTCTACTGCTGCCATAACTCGACTAATCGTTTCTTTAATTTAAAAATAAAAGCTCAAAAAAACACAATTATATAGTTAAGAATATGATAGTCTGTCGGTTTATTTTCCGCAAACCTTAACTATACTTTAAACCACTCCGCATACATCGGATAGTTACGGGCAGTCCGCTGAATGACTGCTTTCATCTCATCGCCAATATCTTTAACACGCCTGGCCGGCATGCCTGCATATATACTTCCGGGTTCCACCACCGTTCCGGCTAACACAACAGCACCCGCAGCAATAACCGAGTTCTCCCCTACCACGGCATCGTCCATAACAATAGCTCCCATCCCGATCAGCACATTATCATGAATCGTGCATCCGTGCACAATAGCATTGTGCGCAATGGAAACGTTATTGCCAATCGTTGTCTTCGCCTTTTGGTAGGTACAATGGATCACAGCGCCATCCTGTATGTTGGTGTTGTTGCCGATTGTTATTGAATGTACATCCCCCCGCACCACGGCATTGAACCACACCGTGCAGTTATCTCCCATCACTACTTCCCCAACTACAGTCGCATTGTCTGCCAGAAAACAATTGTTCCCAAACTTCGGCTCGTGCCCGCGTACAGCTTTTATCAAGGCCATAATTTCATTTTAAAGTGGGACGAAATCTACAATCGTAAATCGAAAATTGTAAATCCCCATGACAACATGTCACCATAAAAGACTAAAAGTTGTACTTTTGCGACCTAATCTGAGTACGATGGAGAATTTGATTGGAGACCTTGATGTTTTAAATCCTCAGGATACAGAAATCTGTGAGACCATTCATGTTTCGAAAGATGAAAATACCGGCAACAAACGGAAGCTATATATAGAGAGCTATGGATGTCAAATGAATTTCGCTGACAGCGAGATCGTAGCGTCCATTCTACAAAAAGAGGGCTTTGACACCACTTCGGACATTGCAACGGCCGATGTGATTTTTTTGAATACATGCTCGATCCGCGAGAAAGCGGAGCAGACTGTGCGCCACCGCCTGGTACATATTAATGGCTATAAAAAACATAAACCGGATTTGCTGGTTGGTGTATTGGGTTGCATGGCTGAACGCCTGAAGGCCAAGTTCCTCGAAGAAGAAAAGATTGTAGACCTGGTGGCTGGTCCGGATGCGTATCGCGATCTGCCTGCTCTCATTAGCCAGGTTGATGAAGGAGAAAAAGCTATCAATACATTTCTTTCGCGCGAAGAGACGTATGCGGACATCAGTCCGGTACGATTGAACTCCAATGGTGTAACGGCTTTTGTATCGATCATGCGCGGATGCGACAACATGTGTACATTCTGCGTGGTGCCTTTCACCCGCGGTCGTGAGCGGAGTCGTGATCCTGAATCTATTGTTGCCGAAGCGACCGAGCTTTTTGCAAAAGGCTATCGCGAAGTGACCTTGCTCGGGCAAAATGTAGACTCCTATAAATGGAGCAAAGAAGAAAACAACAAAGCGTGGATCGAGAAGAATGGCATTAGTAACGTGATCAACTTTGCCAACCTGCTGGAAATGGTAGCACGGATTCACCCGGATCTGAGGGTACGGTTTTCTACCTCACACCCGAAAGACATTACGGATGAGGTGCTCTATACCATGGCGAAGTACGAGAACATTTGCAAGAATATACATTTACCAATGCAAAGCGGAAGCTCACGCATTCTGGATATGATGAACCGCGGCTATACACGCGAGTGGTACCTGGAGAAAGCCCAAAGCATTCGCAGAATACTGGGCGATGACTGTGGTATATCTTCGGATATGATTACCGGGTTCTGTACAGAAACAGAAGAAGATCACCAGGATACTCTTACCCTGATGGATATTGTACAGTACGACTTCGCCTATATGTTCTATTACTCGGAGCGCCCGGGTACATTGGCCGCCAAGAAGTATACCGATGATATACCGCTGGATGTGAAGAAGCGCAGACTGGAAGAAGTTGTAAGTAAACAACGTGCACACTCATTCCTGCGTAATCAGCTTGATGTTGGTAAAGTACATCGTGTACTCATCGAAGGATTTTCGAAGCGCTCGGACGATGACTTGCAGGGAAGAAATTCATCTAACAAAGTGATTGTTTTTCCGAGAGGAACACACAAGAAAGGTGAATATGTTAATGTATATGTAGAGGAATGTACCGGTGGAACACTAATCGGCAAAGTGGTGGGCAGCTAATTATCCGTGGCTGCTAACAGCTTTATCAACGGCTAACCCGGCCATGTGTTCTTCTGGGTTTGTTTAAATATAGTGTATCATTTTAACGGATAGTGACTCATGGCAATTTCAGATATAGAGATACAAAGTGTAAAACAACGCTTCGGCATTATTGGCAACTCTCCGTTGCTGAACAATGCCGTTAGTGTAGCGATACAGGTTTCACCGACTGATATGTCGGTACTAATTACAGGTGAGAGCGGAAGTGGTAAAGAATCGTTCTCCAAGATTATCCATCATCTCAGCCCGCGCAAACACGGACAGTTCATCGCGATCAACTGCGGATCTATACCGGAAGGTACGATCGACTCCGAACTTTTCGGTCACGAAAAAGGCTCCTTTACCGGTGCCCACGAAGCACGCAAAGGATACTTCGAAGTAACGAATGGCGGTACTATATTTCTCGATGAGAT
>DJFR01000059.1:15604-23479 GCA_002432545.1 Flammeovirgaceae bacterium UBA5867
AATGTTGACGAGGGAAAATTCCGCGAAGATTTATACTATCGTCTCAGTACAGTGCCGATCTATGTGCCGCCCCTGCGTGAACGAGGTCGCGACATTGAGCTTCTGTTTCGAAAATTTGCGACAGACTTTGCTGAGAAATATAGGGTAAAGCCGATTTCGCTAACCGAGGATGCGAAAGATATTTTATTGAAGTATCGCTTTCCGGGTAACATCCGTCAGCTTAAAAATTTAGTAGAGCAGATTTCGGTTCTATCAACGGATCATAAAGAGATTGATGCCGAAACCCTGCAACGCTATCTTCCAAAAGAGACAAGCTTGCCGGCACTCTATAAAAATGTAGCTCCGGAAAAAGATGGTATGTCTGAACGGGATATACTATATAAAGTACTCTTCGATATGAAGAAAGACTTTAACGATCTGAAGAAACTGGTGCTGGATACATTTTCGAATCCATCCAAAGCTTCACAGCTGGTGAAAGACCATCCGGGTTTGTTTGAAGATATGCATCCCGAGCCATCGAACGGGTCGTCATCTGAGGCCGTGGTGCTTAACTTACCGACAGGCAATCATCACATCGATGACAACGAACATGTTGAAGATGTTCACGACATCACGCATGAGGCGGAAGATGATTCGCTNNAACAAACGTAAATATGCGGCACGCGATTTGGGTATATCCGAAAGGACCCTATACCGAAAAATAAAACAGTACGACCTTGAAGATTAATGTAAAAGGCAAGCGCCTTACCCTGCTCGGCATTCACCCGGTATCCTGTATACTTTCCATAACACTACTCGCGGCTACCGTGTTGTTGCAGTCGTGTGGAGTATATTCTTTCACAGGCACCAGCACTACCGCCAAGACTATATCTATGACGGAATTCTATAATAATGCAGATCTCGGGCAGGCCAACATGGGCCAGACGTTTACCAATAGTTTAAAGAATTATCTGATCCAGAACTCCGACCTTACAGTGATCCAGGAAAGTGGTGAGCTACAAATGGATGGCGAGATTACCGACTTCAGGTTGACCCCTATATCTCCGGTATCTACCGGTAACGAAAACCAGATCAACAACGCATCGTCTACCCGGCTTACCATTACGGTGAAGGTAACGTATGTGAATACACTGGATGAAACGATGAGCTTTAAAGATAAGTCGTTCTCTTTTTACAAGGATTTCACGAATGATCAGAACTTCACTGACATAGAAGAACAGCTGACTAAAGAGATTTTCGACCGAATAATCAATGACATCTTCAATGCCTCCGTTGCCAATTGGTAAAATTTAGTATTTTTACCTTAAGGCATGATATCTGTGGAAAAAAATCTGTTTATAAAAGTATTAAATCACTACGCTGATAGTTCTGTTGAAGAAGCTAAGGAAGTGCTTTCGCTCAAGGAAAGTTTTCCCTATAGCCAACTCCTTCACGCACTCTCGGCACGTTTGGCGAAAGACCATGGCTTTAGTACACAACAAGCTGAATTACAATTAGCTGCGGTATATGCGGCTGACCGGGGTGTACTGAAAGAAGTAATGACCGAAGAGACGATCATTCTCAACTATGCAGCACCGGTTATAGCAGAGGCCACCCCGGTTATAGCGAGGCCCGCTTCTATATTTACTCCACCACCCGTTAGTACATCAACTGCTTCAACGCCTAGCGATGACCTGGCAGAAGAAGTAATGCATGACCTGGAAAGACTGCACCAGTTAAGACATAATTTTGAAATGATGTTTGATGACAGTAAACCTGTACAACAAACAACCATTCAATCAACTGAATCACCCGTATTGGCAGAGGAAACCGAGAAGGATGATGACGCTACAGAATTTGTAAGCACGGCAAAGTCGCGCAAAGAACGCATCAAGGAATTAGCGAAAGCTGCGCAGGCCAAAGACGAGCCGGAAGAAACCAAATCCAGAAAAGAGCGCATCATTGAACTTGCCAAAGCAGCACAGGCCAAAGATGAAAGCGAATCCGCTGAAGAACCGGAACCAAAAAGCAAGGTTAGAAAAAAAAAGACCGAAAACTCCGGTGAAGAGCTGATTGAAGAAATTGCCAACAAAGAAGAACTTACGCCTGAAGGAGAAAAGCAAAAACAGCAACTCCAGATCATCGAACAGTTCATAAAAACGCAGCCTTCGATTACGCAGACCAAAGAAAAGCCTTTCACGCCTCCTTCCGGAGACTTGTCAACTATAAAAACAGGTGAGTTCGGTGACAACGTGGTATCCGAAACGCTAGTTGAAATTCTTGTAAAACAAGGAAAAAAAGACAAAGCAATTGAGGTTCTGAAAAAGCTGATTTGGAAGTTTCCACAAAAAAAGGCTTACTTTGCGGCTCAAATAGAAGATCTAAGAAAATAAAATATGTACGCATTAGTTATCGGTTTAATCATCCTTTTTTCGGTACTGCTTGTACTGGTTGTTCTGGCTCAGAATTCTAAAGGTGGAGGCTTAACCAGCCAATTCGGTGGTTCTGCAGCAAGCAACATCATCGGTGTAAAAAAGACAGGTGATCTTTTGGAGAAACTTACCTGGAGCTTCATCATCGGTATCATGGTACTTTGCCTGTCAACCAATTTCATTACAGCAGACAGAAGCGGTACAAACAACAGCATCCTTGAAAGAGCTGGCGAGCAACAAGCTCCTGCCAACCAGGCACCTGCGCTTGAAGTACCTGCTGATGAAAACACTGCTCCTGCAGATAGTTCGAAATAAGTTATACTTTCAAAATATAAAAGAAGAAGGGTTGCCAATCAGCAACCCTTCTTCTTTTTATAGCTATGTATAAATATATACCTATAGTTAGTGCATGCGGTCTCCCCTAACACCCAGGTTCTCCACGATCTTCGCTTCCTGTTCCAGCAACTCGTGCCAGCGGTTCATCACCACATCTTCCGGCATAAACTCTTTCGCCAACTGCAAAAAGACTTTATAGTGCCCCGCCTCGGAGATCATCAATTCATGATAGAACTCCGCTAATTCTTTATCGGGTATATTCTTCCAGAGAATTTTAAAACGCTCACAACTTCTCGCTTCGATCAACGCATTCAATAACAATTTCTCCATCAGCTGTTGCTCGCGCGATCCTCCACTCCGAATCACCTCGTTGAGCTTCACAACATACTCGTCTTTGCGTTGCTTGCCCAGCTTCCAGCCACGCTTTCGCAGCTCGGCAACCACACGTTCAAAGTGACCCCATTCTTCCGCTACAATGGCCATTAAACGGTCGACCAATATATCTTTTTCGGGATATTGCACGATGATTGAGATCGCTGATGAAGCCGCCTTCTGCTCGCAATACGCATGATCGACCAATATATCTTCCAGGTGTAATTCAGCAATGTTAACCCATCGCGGATCAGTCGGCAATTCAAGCCCAAGTGTAAATTTGTCTTTCGCTTCCATGCAGTTGGCATTAGATCAGTACCAATGTATAATTATTATGCCACCGAAAGTAAAATGTTAGATCTTAAAATCTTCCAATCTTAAATCTTATCAATCCTAAGTCTTCCAATCTTAAAATTAGTCATAGAACGACCAGTCGAAACCGAAATCAAGTATACTTCGCTGGCCCGGGTAATGCGGTGTAGGAAGATACCCTTCTTTGGTAATAGCCTGCATCAGGTTGTTATACTTCAGGAAGATACGACCGCGTTTAATGCGTGCGTTCAGAAATATATCGATCTGCGGAAACTGAAGAGATGTAAAACTCTGCTGCACATAAAACTGCTGTGTGGGTACATCGTACCCCTGCGCATAGTATGATGACTTCCAGTGAACATCTACCCCCAACTGCATGTCGAAGTTGCCATTAAAGAATATATTCTCATACGCCAACTGGCCATTCACAAACAAATCGGGAACCTGGATGGCAGCCTCCGGATTTTCAAGTACGCGGGTATATATAGCTTTACCGTTCAAATGTATATGATCGGCCACCGTGAGCGACAGGTTAATTTCAGGCGCTATAAAAACCTGGGCTGTGGAAGTCTGCACTGGCAATACGGTTTGATCAAGGCCATAATCTCCTTCTTTAAAGAACACATAATTACCCAGTCGGGTAAAGGTTAACCCGGGAGACACCGATAATGTTTTTGAACGATAATGTATATACCCATTTATCTGTGTCACATTAATATCGCTGAAGTCGGTAGAGTACGTAAAGGCCGGATACCACACGTCATGACTGCCGCGGTATGCCTGCTGTATAAAGGACGGTGCATATTGCGCCTGCTTAATGGTTGCTTCGAACCATCGGCTCTTAAGTGTACCTTCAATACGATAATTACCCGTCTGCATAACTTCAACGAGTCCGCTCAACTCTCCAAGTGAATCAAGCCGAAGCGCGATGCGTCCACCGAGGTAACTTTCGGTGCCTTTCAGCTTAACACCATCCAGCGAATCCAGGCCCGCGTTTATATAGTTATAGCTCATGTTATAATTACGCAGCGCATAATAGCCGTTGTAAAACAGCTTGAGCAGATTACCTTTTATACCAACTTCGTTACGCACATATTTGAATCGGGCACCATCATCCACGTGCGTGCTGTCAAAATCCGTATAGTCAAAGTAATCTTCCGGTTCTGAGCCCGGTGTATCGCGGAAGTAATTAGACTGCCGATAGCGATCGAATATATGATATACCTGTAACGCCTTGCCCACTTCATACTGATGGAACAAGTGTAAATTCATACGAAGCTCTTTCGTAGTGGCTTCCGTCAGGTTGGGTTGAGCGTTGGTAAAGAAGTAATCGGCATAAGCAAAGTCAGTGGCGTTACGCAGCACACCTCCATACTCATCGGCCTGCAACATGTTTCTTCTGAAATTCAGAAACAATCTATAGGTGCTATCTTTGGATTGATAAGCAGTATATAGATCGTAATAATTGGAGAGAACATTTCGATCGCCCTTCCCTGCCCGTTGTATCTGCTTGTCTATAAACAACCCGCGGTAGTTAAAACCAACATTCCAGAGCGGATTGATGTTACGACTATAGTTAGCCCGTGTAATGGACCTTCCCTTTCCGCCCAGAATTACTTTCATGTTGGAGTATGGCGACCGCGTGTTGTAATACTTTACGCGCTCGGTATCCCACACCAGATCGTATTGATGGTAGCCGGAGCTCACACCAATTATATCGGGCACCTGGTAAAAGATCGGATTCATGGCCGTACCTATATTGCCAAGATCCTGGTACATATTCTGGTGCTGCTGCAGATAGGTATAGCGATGGAAGTTGCGTGGTGTTGTATCTATGAAGTGATACGTTTGCCGGTTCAGCAAAACATCTTCTTCATAAAAATAGCGTGAAGTCTTGGGCCCGTAAACCTGTTTGGTTGTATCATCAATGACGCGCGACCCTCTGCGGGGGGCATCGATCTGCGCATAAGCCCACTGGCTTATGGCTATGAAACTGGCTAAAAGTATTACCTCTTTAAAACGCACGCGCAAAAATAGACTTTTAAATGATTTGAGTTGGCTTATGCTCATCCAGGACTGCATTTAAAATCATCGCATCAAAATCCTGTCCATTTTTTAGGAATTTCACTTCGATCGGAATATAAAACAGCGGAAGGCTGCAGGTTTCTTCAGCAAACCTGCGATCTGCCAGCTTTACCATATCTTTTTCAGTCGTGATTAAACTAACGGAAGGGTCCTGCTTTACTATATCGCGGAAGCGTTTAAAATCTTCCAGGCTATATTCATAGTGATCTGCAAAATTAAAATGATGGACAATGGAGCTGGTGGTTTCAATAAACTTACGGAAGGGTTCTGCGTTGGCTATACCCGTGATGAGCACCACGCGATTATTCGGTAACTGCGCTGAACCGCCAAAAGCAATGGTCTCCCCGTAGTGAATGGTGGCAAAGAACACCGGCCTGGAGGTATAGCTTCTCACCGTTTGCTCAATGGTCATACGCTTATCAATGGAGATCTCCGGAGGACATTTTGTTATCACCACTACATCAGCCCGTGCTGCGTTGCTGCGCGACTCACGAAGTCGGCCGGCCGGTAACAGGTAATCAGTATAGAACGGACGATTATAGTCTGATAGCAATATATTGAATGACGGCTTAACGCGTCTGTGTTGAAACGCATCATCGAGCAGTACTACATTTACCTCGTCACGCTCCTGCAAAATATTGGGGATTGCGAAGGCACGGTCTTCACCAACGGCTACAACAATTTTATCTTTAAACTTTCGGTAGAACTGCAGCGGCTCATCACCCAGGGTCTCGGCATTATCCTGATCAGTAGCGATTCGAAAGCCTTTCGTCTTGCGTCCATAGCCGCGGCTTAAGGTTGCTATAGTATACTTGTTTTGGAGCAGCCTCACAAGATGCTCGATCATGGGAGTTTTGCCGGTGCCCCCTACCGCCAGGTTGCCAACGTTAATAACCGGTATATCAAATTCAACAGAAGGTTTCAGTCCGCGGTTATAAAGCACATTACGCAACGCGGTAATGATGTTATACAATACGGCAAAAGGAAATAAGAGAATACGGATAAATGCCATGCAATAATAAAGTATAGGTGCTTTGTGTTATGCGGTGAGAAATTAACTTTGACCATTAACTCATCGCCGAAACACGACAACACATGGCTGTAAAGATAAAGGATGTAACCGATTACCTCGAATCTATTGCCCCAAGAAGCTACCAGGAGTCTTACGATAATGCGAGCCTGATTACTGGCAACGCATCGTGGGAAGTGAAAGGTATATTGGTAACGTTAGACTGTATCGAGTCCGTTGTGGACGAAGCTATAGCCAAAGGTTGCAACGTAATTGTAGCCCACCACCCGATTGTTTTCAGGGGATTGAAGAAACTCAACGGCAACGGCTATGTAGAGCGCACGGTGATCAAAGCCATCAAGCACGACATTGCTATCTACGCTATACACACCAACCTTGATAATGTTTACACAGGTGTTAACCGGAAGATCTGTGAAAAGATAGGTTTGACAAACCTGAAGATACTCGCACCCAAAAAAGAAACACTGGGTAAACTTGTTACTTTTATTCCGACCGAAAATGCTGACGCGGTGTTGGCTGCACTACATCAGGCTGGTGCCGGGCAGATCGGTAACTATAAAAACTGCAGCTTCCGACTGGAAGGTACGGGTACATTTATGCCGACCGAAGAAGCAAACCCGCATATAGGTGAACGCAATAAACAGGAGTATGTAAACGAAATCAGGGCCGAGGTAATTTTTCCGTTACACCTGGAAGGCAAGATCCTCGCGGCACTTCGCAAGGCACATCCGTATGAAGAAGTAGCCTATTATTTAAGCACCTTATTAAATGAGAATCAGGAAGTTGGTTCAGGCATGATCGGTGAACTCGCTATACCTGCTGAACCTTTGGCGTTTCTTCAAGGTTTAAAGNNAAAAAAGTGGCCGTCTGCGGAGGAGCCGGAAGTTTCCTGCTTCCTCAGGCAATCCAAGCGGGGGCCGACATTTTTGTTACGGCTGACTTTAAATACCATGAATTTTTCGATGCTGATGGCCGCATAATTATAGCAGATATTGGCCATTATGAAAGCGAAGTATTCACCAAAGAACTTTTACAGGATGTTTTGTCGAAAAAATTTTCTACTTTTGCGATCATTTTTTCAGAAACTGCCACGAATCCAATTAGCTACCTATAACGAATGGAAAATCAATCAATCGCACAGAAGCTTGAAGCACTCGTAAAACTCCAGTCCATTGACACCGAACTAGACGAACTTAAGAAACTCCGGGGAGACTTACCCGATGAGGTCCAGGACCTGGAAGATGAGATCGAAGGCTACAAAACGCGTCTCACCCGCCACGAAGCTGAGCTAAAGGACATCGAAGAAGGAAACAAGAAGCACAAAGAGAA
>DJFR01000059.1:23508-26871 GCA_002432545.1 Flammeovirgaceae bacterium UBA5867
GACAACAAGAAGAAAGAACTGAACGATATCATGGCCGAAAGCCATGAAGAAGAAAAGAGACTTCTGGGCGAACGCGAAAAGGCTACCAAGAAAATCGAAGATAAACTCCTGAAGTATTACGAAAGATTAAGAGGCAGTCTCTCCAACGGACTGGCTGTTGTACGCGTAGTACGTGGTGCAGCTGAAGGTTGTAACATTGTTATACCTCCGCAGAAGATCGCAGAGATCCGCGAGAAAAAGAAAATTGTAATCGATGAACATTCTGGTCGTATCTTAGCAGACGTTGATATGGATTCCCTCGATGAAGGCGACAAACCAAAAACTGCTAAAACTGCTACCCCTGCACCAAGCCGCAGAAAGAAAGTTGAATAACATTATATTTTGTTTACACCCAAAGGCAAGCCTTTTCGCTTGCCTTTTTTTATGCTGCCTGCTGCCCGCACGTGCACAGGAGTGGAAGTTTGATGCCACATCACAACAGGCATACGATCATGTGCTGAATCTAAAAATGGATGAAGCCCGCGCACTGTTGCCCAACCCGAAAACACCACAACAGCATTACGTACTGGCACTGGCCGAAGCACTGGAACTGCTCATCACCGAAGACATTGAGAAGTTCTCAGAGTATGAAGACAACTTCGAGAAACGCCAGGAACTTAAAACCAAACTCAACTCTGCGCCTGATCTCTTCTTACAGGCTGAGCTTCAACTGCAGTGGACATTTATATACCTGAAGTATGGACACGAGTTTGATGCAGCGCTTAACCTGCGCGGTGCTTATCAGGTAACAGATGAAATCCGGAAACGCTTTCCCAACTTCACAGCAATTCAAAAAACATCCGGACTGCTGGATGTCATTATAGGTTCAGTACCCGAAAAGTATGATTGGGTATTGGGATTGCTCAGCATGGAAGGTTCCATAGAACTGGGTCTGAAGGAGTTGGACAACATTCAGGCTTCCGACCATGCACTGGCGTTTGAATCGAGCCTGCTATATGCTTTAACCCGCGGATTTATACTGCAGCAACCACACTGGGCTTTGGCTGAAGTGAAGCAGGATATAGCGGCTTACCCCTCCAACAAGCTCGCGCTTTTCCTGGCAGCAGCGCTTGCTATCAAGAATTCGCAGAGCGAAGAAGCGCTGTACTTCCTGAATGAACTGAATAAACATCCGCAGGGATTGCCGCTATACTATGCCGATTACCTGCGTGGAGAGATATACCTTCATAAAGCTGAATACCTCAATGCTATAGCAGCCTACCGATCTTTCATCGGTAATTATAAAGGTGTAAACTATATAAAAGATGCCAACTACAAGATCGGACTTTGTTATTGGCTGAACGGAAACGCGGCTGACGCGAAGGCGATGTTCAAGCAGGCGCGAACACTGGGAAAAGAATCATCGGAAGCCGATAAATATGCCGCGCGAAGCATGGCCGAAAACGAATTGCCACACATTAAACTTACCAAAGCGCGCTACTATACAGACGGTGGTTATTATGACAATGCCAGCAAGATGCTTGCATCCATCACACCACAAGAGCTGCCCACCAAACGCGACCAGGTTGAATTTACCTATCGCAAGGCCCGTATAGCACACAAGACAAACGACTTTGTAAAAGCACGCGAACTATATTTACAAACTATACAAGCCACCGGAGATGAACCGTGGTATTTTGCTCCCAACGCCTGCCTGCAGATAGGCTATATTTCACTCGAAGAAAAGAATATAGCACTGGCCCGTGAATACTTTATGCGTGCGTTGAGCTATAAAAAGCACGAGTATAAAAACAGTATCGACAGCAAGGCCAAGTCAGCACTTGCTCAGCTCAACGATAACAAGTGATCGCGGTCATTATACCGCTCAACGGAAAACATAGAGCCGGTATAATTCAGCAAGTACAGGCAGAGGTTTTCGTGCTCGAACATATCCATACTTTTCAGCGGGTAGTTCAGTAGCATGCACATCAGAATGCGTATAGCCCGGCCGTGCATACAGATCAGAATGGTTTTCTCATCGGTGCGGCTCATGATGTGATCAATCGCTGGCTGCATTCTTTTCACTACATCTTCCGGGCTCTCCCCTCCTTCTATTTTCAAAGCCGTATCACCCAACTGCCATTGCTTTAACATATAGTGGTAATACTCATCTTCCGAAGGTGTTACCTTATGGCCTTCTTTGGTTCCCCAACTGATCTCGTTCAAGCCTGCGAGCTGCTCATGCGGAAGTCCCGTTTCCAGGAATCTCTTTACAGACTGATGCGTGCGCTTCAATGCCGAAGTATATACTTTCTCAAACGGAACATGCTTATACCTTTCAAAGAAAGCCTCAGCCTGTTGTCTGCCACGGTCATTCAGATCAGTGTCCACACCACTTCCCTGCACAATGTTCTGAAGATTGTACTCGGTTTGTCCATGACGGATCAGGTAGATTTTTTTGCTCGTCAATTTTGCATTATTTTGGGCGCAAGTATAGCTAATCGCAGGCAGTTATCCGTTTATTCCATCCGGTAAGTTCTCGGTTTTGATACTGAAAATCAGCGAAGCAGAAACCACCCGGATAAAATAACAATCCATTCCCCCGAATGGTTAACAATGAACGGATAACCAGACCGTTAACGACACGAAAGGAGCATGAGAATTTTCAGAGAAGATCTAACCGTAGAAGCGCTTAACAAATGGTCGCCCAATACAATGGCCGAAAATATAGGCATCGAGTTCACAGCTGTAGGCGAAGATTACCTCGAAGCAAAAATGCCGGTCGATCATCGAACTCATCAACCGATGGGATTGTTACACGGAGGTGCTTCGGTCGCGCTGGCTGAAACCATGGGCAGTGTAGCAGCTATGTGTTGCGTAGACGTAACGAAACAATATTGTGTAGGCCTGGAGATAAATGCCAATCACATTAAAAGCGTACGCGATGGTTTTGTGAAAGGTGTAACGAAGGCTATACACATCGGCAAGAAAACGCAGGTATGGGAAATACGCATTACCAGCGAAGCCGGTGAACTGGTATGCATCAGCAGAATTACGATGGCGGTGTTAGACCGAAAAAATTAAAGACTGGATTTAGATATAGTGCCGAATGAATAAAGTTACTTCAGTTTCCCCGTCTGTTATTCACGAAACTGAATATATCGCATACCTGATCAACCACGCAGTTGAAAATCAATTTTCAGTTGCTGTGTGGCGACTTCCCAATGATCCGGTAAAACATCTTATCATTTCCCGAAGTCCACAACTGCTGAAACGAAACGCTGCACTGGAAGAACTCGAGCATGGATTTATCTTCGCTCCGTTCGATCGGAACAGCGACTCGGTATATTTACCGGCTGACTATAAATTTACATTTACCGATGG
>DJFR01000251.1:0-10457 GCA_002432545.1 Flammeovirgaceae bacterium UBA5867
TATACCGGTACAACTTTTACGGACAGTGTGAGCATGCGTATTACCAATCGCAAAGTATACTATGCCGTTACAGCATTGGACCAACGCTATAATCAATCTGATTTTTCATCAGCGGTGGCAGCGGTTAAACCGGATATCATTCCACCAACCAGTCCTTTGTTTACGAAATGTGAACTCACAGGAAATGAAGTATTGCTGCGCTGGTCTGATTGTCACGATGATGATGTAGCATCGCATACGATCTATCGAAAGAGTGAAGAGGAGAAGGAGTGGAAACAGATTAAACGATTCGGAGCACGCACAAGCGGTGAGTATAAAGATGCAGCCGTAGCCGGTGGCACCGTATATACCTATACGTTGGTGGCAGGAGATTCCAGCGGTCTCGAATCAAAACCATCGGCACCGGTAAGTGTAAAAGTCATTCGCAGACCCGGTGATATAACTGTGAATGCTTTTGATGTATATATCGATCGTCAGAACCGCTATGTCGAGTTATTCTGGCGCGATACACAGGACAACGTGGAAGAGTACCAGCTTTACAAAGCAGTCAAAGGATCACCTGCTACCCTGTGGCGTGTACTGAAGCGCGAAGAGAAGCGCACAGTAGATGAGAAATTAACTGTAAACACCGAGTATAGCTATGGTATACGCGTAGTCACCCGAAAGGGCGAGGTGAGCAAGATTAAATGGTTGGAGGTTAAATATTAGTACGCACTATTTCGTAAGGATCTATGAAAAGACTTTTACAATTCTGTTTGTTTTTAGTTTTCTATCAGGCTGCCGCGCAGACGGACTTCTCGAACGAATATATGATCACCGTATCCGGCGGTGTATACTACGGGGGCGATTTGAGTTCAGGCTGCGGAAGCCGGTATGATATAATCCTGGAATTTGAAGACGGCTCTACACAGACCATTGTAAGCAACGGACATGGTGGCGGTGGTACCGTATCTTTCTATCGTAAGTTCTCCTTTCGAAGCGATAACCGGGTAAGACGCGTTATTGCGTTTGGTAAAGCTCACCGGCAAAGTCCGCGATACCGTTCGTGCGGGTATAGAAGAATTGATGAAGGAAATATATACCTGCCGCTGGATCTCAATACTGACTATCCCTGTGTAAACAGACTATACCGAAATGTTTTCAGGGGATTTAACAGCAGTGAAATCACCGTAGATATTCAACCTGTATCGAATCGTCTTACAACCACGTTGTCGATGCCCAACAACGCTACAAACCGCAGAAGAACATCCTATGCATTAGACGCTAATTTCACCAGCGGCAGTGACCGTGTTTTCTCGGGGTATCTCGATTCATGGTCGAGAAACACTGCTGTAAACAGAAGAGACTCCGTGATCTTACTACGATCTGATGTGCGTTCTGTTTTATTAACTACTTCAGGTCAAACGGTTGTTGGCCGTATTGTCCGTGCATTTAATACGTCACACACGTTTAACCTGCCGGCTTTCACTAATAATCTCGATGTTACTTTTCCATTCAACCTTTTTCCGGATGCACCTGCGGGTAGCCTTCGGGTTGTATACAAAAAGATCAAGTTCCCGTTGAAGTATGGGCCGAACGCTTCCTATATATTGCCGTCTGATACGAGTAATCGCGTTGTATTACTTGGGCCTCGCGGAAACCCGGCTTCGTTCTACCACTGGGTGTATAGTTTCGATGGTGTGAACTGGACAAACCTTCCGGCCAGATTCCAGGGACAACATCGCCTGAATATATCGGGCTATGATATTCTGGGCAATGAATTCTGGAAGTATCATAACAACAATATATTCTTCAAGATCATTGTCGATTGTAACGGAGCAGAGTCAGAAACGCTTACGCTTTCAGCACGGCTTTCAGCTCCAAATATAGTTTCTGTTATACCGTATCCGGACCGTTGCTTTGATAAGCCCCAGGACGGATCATTCAAAGTAATTTTCGACCGAGCTTTGCATGTGAGTGAAGCCGGAGAGCCGGAGCGTCTTACGATCCTGGTTACGGATGCTGCCGATAATAGCGTAACAATTGATCAGTTGATTGATGTTACCCTCGAAGCCGATAATAGTTTTACATGGCCCCGCAGACTTACTTCAGACAGAAATTACCAGATCAGGTTACTTGGTAAATTTAAAGAAGTACCTACGTTTACTGACAACCCGGTACATCATGCTCGCAATTTTGAGTTGATCCGGCCGCGACCCATCACATCAACGCTTACACCCGAGGCTGTACATTGTCACGATGGTGGTGATGGTAAAATTCACCTCACAGCTGATGGTGGCGTTGGTAATTATCGCTTTCAGTATTTGCCGGTTGGCGCCACTGATTCAGTGCTGGTAACATTTGCGGAAGCTACAACCCATACGCTGGAATTTCTTCGCTATGGTATATATGGTTTTAAAGTGATGGATGGCAATCAGTGTATGGATGCTGCCCGCGCCAAAGCGGTACAGGTAGATCAGCCGACAGACTCCCTGCACATCGGGTTTTCAAAGACTACGGATCCGCGTGCGTATCACTATAAAGATGGATATATAGAGACTATACTCACAGGCGGTACACCATTCCCGGATCAAAGCTATATGGTGCAGTGGTTTGATCCGACTAACCTGTTGCCCGATTCACTCTATAACAACGCACCGCTTGGACAAGGTTACCAGGCGAACATCGACAGTCTCAGAGACGGATATTATCAACTGCGCGCATACGATAGTCAGTATACATTGGCACACCCGGATCATCGCGAAGGATGTATGGTGGTGAGTGATATATTTCACCTCGTTGAACCACCACCCATCGTAGTAACAATAGCCGAGTGGCATTTTGTAAGTTGTCATGGATACGATGATGGCGAACTCGTGGCACATGCCAAGGGCGGAGTTCCCTATCAGAATGATCTTCCGTACCGATACGAATGGTTGAAAGATGTAGGAGGCACTCCGCAGTCCATTACCCAGCAGGATAGTATAGCCACGCAATTGAAGACCGGTATATATAGGGTACGCGTCCTGGATAAGAATAACATTGCCAAATTATCCGATCCTTTTTTATTGGTAGAACCGGATGTACTGACGGCAGCGGTAACGACTACACCCATAAGCTGCAGTTCGGGAACAGACGGCAGCGCAGAGGTTACATCGACAGGCGGTACGTTGCCCTATACCTATAGCTGGTCCGATGGTGCGACCACAGCATTGAATGTAAACCTGATCGAAGGCCGTTACTTTGTGTTGGTGAAGGATGTTCGCGGATGTACGGCTACAGCCAATGGAAGTGTCGAGTCGCCATCACCACTGCAGGTAGACAGTCTGCTTACCAATCCACAATGTTTTGGCTATGAAAACGGAAGTATCGATATCACCGTAATACAGGGAACACCACCGTATCGTTACAGCTGGAGCAACGGTGAAGAAACGGAAGATATACAACAACTGCCTGCGGGTATATATACCGTAAAGATCACGGATGACAATGATTGTATTAACTATAGAAGATACGAACTGATCGACCCGGCTCCTGTACACGTTGATCTGGGAAAAGACCGGACGTTGTGTACCGACCAGGTATATATAGCCGATGCTACAATTGATGATCCTGCAGCGCAGTACCAATGGAGCGGCCCGAATGGCTTTGCGGCACAAACCAGTAGCGTAACCCTTTCGGAAGATGGAACCTATACGGTGCACGTTGTGGATTCGCATGCGTGCCATGGTGAAGATGATATTGCCATCAGACGAATACAGGTGACAATAGGAGCAGAGTTTATCGTTACCACGCAGGCATTTAAAGATAAACTGGTGACACTCGTTAACATCAGCGATCCGCAACCTGACAGTGTTGAATGGTGGGCCTCTGAAGGCGATGTCCAATTCACATCGTCATTGATCAACAAAGCCGAACTTACCTTTGCCGATACCGGAACGTATACGATATACCTCCGCGCATACCGCCAGGGTTGTGAGAAGGATTTCACGAAAGCAATTGTTGTTGTTGCCGGTACATTTGATGAAGACACGAAAAATGAATCACCTTTCCTCGAAGAGTTTACGGTTTTCCCGAATCCATCGGATGGTAAATTTTCAGCCGTCATCGGGTTGCGCGAGCAGACTCCGATCCGCGTGAGGATGATCTCGGTAGCAAGCAATGTTATTGTAGATGACCGCGAAGCACTGGGCAGTCAGCGGTACGAATTGCCCTACGATCTGAACCTTGCTTCCGGAGTATATTATCTGCTGCTGGAAACTGCCAAAGGAAACTATATACTTCGCGTAACGATCTATTAGTAATTTTTCTCTGATGAATTGGAAGTCCATGCTATATATGCTGAAACTCGTTAACGTTATGCCTGGTGTTTTTACACGGAAGATGCTGTCCAAAAGTATATTCCTGCTGTTGCTGTTGTTTTGCCAGACCGCTTGGGCGCAGTTTCCCGTGCAGGTAAATACACAGCTTCGTCCGCCCTATACACTTCAGTTAAGTGAATACTATGCATCCGGTCGCGAGAAGCTCGTGGTGATTCTGACCAACCGCGATTTGAACAAACCGATTGTGAATGTACGGCTCCGCATGATCATCGAAAGCCAGACCGTACAACTGCGAACCAAAGCGTATGCCGATTTGCCTATAATAGCATTGGACGCTGGTGTGCCGGTACGTTTATCATTGGCTGATCTTGCTCCGTATTTCAACCCGGAGAATATGGACTTCTCCGGCATCACGCGGCAACAGTATATGCAGCAGGCTCGCTTGCCCGAAGGCTTTTATCAATTCTGCTTCGAAGCTATAGAAGTTTCTTCCGGACAGGTGGCGAGTGCTAAAGGTTGTGCCATGGCGTGGATCAGTCTGAGCGATCCACCTTTACTAAATGTACCGCGCAAAGGAGAAGCTATAGCCTATAAAGAACCCCAAAACATTATCTTCCAGTGGACACCNNCGTCACCTGAATTCTCCGAACTCTGCTTTTCAAACCGAGTATGATTTTCAGTTAGTCGAATTATGGGACACCTCGTTGGCTCCTGAAATTGTTTTTCAATCGGCAGCTCCGCTATACGAAACAACGACACGCGCTACTACACTGCTCTATGGTCCGTCACAACCCTTGCTGATTGTTGGTAAACGCTACGGTTGGCGTGTACGCGCGCATGCCCGCAGTGGTGTGGAAGACGTAGATGTATTCCGGAACCAGGGCTATAGCGAAATATACTGGTTTACGTATCAGGACACATGTCCGCCACCCGCAGGTATAGCAGCAACTCCCGGTACATTTGGCAACCTCGAGTTTAACTGGGCAGCCGATCGCAATCACCGATCGTTTGTTGTTACCTATAGACAGAAGGGTAAAGATGATGCCGCGTGGTTCGATCAGAAAACAGATCAGGCCATGGCGCTGGTATATGATATGCAACCGGGACAGGTATATGAATATCGTGTTGGTGCATTCTGTAATACCGATCAGCCAACGTTCAGCGAAATAAAAACAGTTGAAGTCCCTGCGAGAAATTCAGAGACATTTGTCAATTGTAGCATTGTGCCTGATCCGGATATATCCAACAAACAACCTATACAAAGTCTGAAGGTAGGCGATGTTTTTCGTGCAGGCGATTTCCCGGTAAAGATCCAGGAAGTAAGCGGCACAGGCACCTATACTGGTAAAGGATATGTAATGGTTCCGTTTTTAGGAAAGGCCAAGGTAAGTGTAACGTTCAGCGGTATACAGGTAAATACAGGCTATCAACTTATTGCCGGGGAGGTTGTAACAAAATACGGTGAGAAAGGCGAAGGTATAAAAGATATTGATGAGACACTCGATCAGTTCCGCGGATACGAAGGACTTGTATCACGCCTGAAAGGACTCACCATTACGATGGACTCTTCTTCGTTGAAGAGTCTTACAGACAAGGTAGTAAAGGAAGCCAACGAAGAATTACCGGCTGAACTCGCCAATGAAATCAGTCAGGACGTAAAACAACTGAAAGAAGCAAAACAAGCTTACGATAAAGCGGATGCCGCTTATGCCGCGGCAACAACACCGGAAGAGAAAGAAGCAGTGAAGCAGAAACGCGATGAAGCGGAAAAGAAATTCAACGCTATACAAGAGAAGTTTGAAGGTAAAGCCGAGGATGCTATAGATACCGAAGCGTATACGATAGCCTTTGCACAGGCCAAAGATGCCAATTATGGTTTCGATAACTTACAGGATAAGTATAGACCGTATCATGAATCGAACTATGATACGAAGCAAAAAGACAAAGAACTATACTATATCCCGTGGAAGGCTGTGGCTACCGGATCGTTTGATTGGGTAAAAGCATATTCAACTCCTTCAGGAAGTCCATTGCCGAAAGACCTGATCTTCCGGTCTACAACAGGAACCCTGCAGACCCAGTCCGGCACAAATCAGCAAGAAGTAAATGTACGTGTATATGGCTATGGTGCAGGAGAGAAGAATGAAGTTATAGCCTATATCCGGGCGACTAGTGCTGATGGTAAAGAGACTTTAACCGAAGCAGGAAGTCTGAACGTTGTCAGCTATAGCAAAGTTATTCGTAAGCTGGTATTGGTTCCGGTAAATACAACAACCCTTGATGTATCCATTCAGGAGATCCAGTCTCAACTGAATGCTATATATGGTAAAGCGGTAGTACAGTGGACGGTGCAGAAGGACCAGCCGTTTACCAGTTCGTATGACGCAGACAACAACGGACTCGATGATGGCGACAGTGAGTTTCTGTCCAATTATACCGCAGAGATGGAAACGCTCATCAGCGACTATGAGCAGAAAAAAGTATTGGATGAAGATACATACTATCTTTTTCTTGTATCCGGTTCCGAGAGCAAGACCAAGCTCGGCTATATGCCCCGGAAGAAAACAGCCGGGTTCATCTACATGGATTTGGCGAGCGGTCAATCACTCGTAAAAACGATAGCCCACGAATTAGGACACGGAGCCTTCCGACTCGAACACACCTATAAGACGTACGCCTCACTTGCCAACGGCACAACCGACAACCTGATGGACACGCGTCCGGATGGTATAGCATTGCATAAGTATCAATGGGATTTGATCCACGATCCTGCTTTAGTCATTCCTATACTGGAGAATGACGAAGATGGTGAGTTGGTTGCGCAGGTAGTGCAATGTTTAACAGGGGCGAGCCTGGACTTCGCGATGTATTATACCGCTACGTGGATATCAATGCGGTTCGATGACGCTATAGCAGATGTTGATAAACCAGCTTTCGCTAACTTCTCCAGTGTTACAAGTTATAAAGAGTTTAGCTATGCAGAGGCAGGCATGTCAGCGGGTATATCTTGTGTGGCCGCCAACCTGCCTCCATTTTTATCAGCCAGCGCGGGCAGAAAATTAGCAGCGGGGTTAGCCGGGTTAGGAGGGGCAGCGACAGGCTTCGCTACGGAAGCAAGTAAGCAATACGAAATATCCTATAGCAAAATAAAGCAACAGGGTAAAGATCCTGGCATGACCGATGTGATAGCAGATATTGATTGGAAACCTGTTATTCAAAGTTCAGCGGCTAATGGATTGATTACCGGTACGGTTACCTGGCTCGCTGCAAGCCCGAAGTATAAAAAACTACTGGACAAAATTGAGGAGCGGCTCGGAATAAAAGATTGGGTAAAGGACAAGCAGCGTGTGATCGACTACCTTACTGGTGCTTCTGCAGGGATCATGACCAAGGAGTTGATGAAGAAAAAAATTCCTGTGGCATTTATGGATGCTCTGAAGAAATTCGGAAAGTCTGAAGATGAAATTATCACAGACTTTATGAATTATCACAACGGCAGAGCCAGACAGAACTTCCTGGATGATCTTAATTTTTATCTTATCAAAAAGAATACTTATAAGTTAACGCATGAGGAAGCTTTTGCATTATGGGGATATACCACGAAGTTTTTCTATAAAGAATTAAATGATAATCTCAGAAAGGGTATAAATCCGGATAAGACGAAAGAGATCTCCGAGTTATTGAATAGTGCACTTAAAAAATTACCAAACTACAGCGGAGCACGTATTTATAGAGGGATTGCAATAGAGCCTGCCATGTTGCAGTCTTTTATCAAAGACTATAGTTTAGGGAATACCAGGTTATGGAATGATTTTACCTCTTGCGGGGGCTCTATGAGCGCATCGTTCGGTGGCCGGGCGGAAGTGAATGTTATTTTTGATATTGCTCATACAACGGGTAAGGAGATATCGGATTTAGCAGATGGTGTTATGTATGGAGGTATGCCAAGACCTGAGATACTAATCAAAGCAGGTAGTCAGTTTAAGGTAATTGCAGCTCCTCTTTTCGATCAGTCGCTGCAAAAGTGGATAATTAAAGTACAGCAAGTTCTTTAGTATATGGAATTGTCGGAAGCTAAATATTTTTTTTGGGAAAGACTCAAACTTGCGTTGAGCGATGAGCGCCAGCCAATTCCGGGTATACTTGAAGCAAACAAGGTATATGAGTCTGTATATTATCGCGAGGTACAGCGTGGTTGTCGGGACCTGAAGTATAAACTTGTGAAGGATGCAAGTGATCGTTTCGCTCTGGATTACTATTTGAAAACCGATGATTATTCTACACATAAGCGCATTGAAGCCGATGGCAATTTAGTGGAACTGGAAAATTTTGAAGGTCAGTTTGGCTGGCCGGTATATGATGATAAGGCTGAAACCGAAAAAGAACATCAGCGGATCAGAGAGCATAACCAAATGGTATATGCTGTTTTAAAAGATAAAGGATTTGAAAAGTAGAGAGCTTTGAAAAAATATATACTTATAATTTTGGTGTTATGGAGTGTTGAGTGTCTGGCACAGCAGGAAGTAAAAACCTACTTCGCAGCTATAGCGCAACAACAACCCACAAGCCCTTATACATTTGACCCGGCAGTAGGAGAGAACCGCTATATACAGGTATTGTCTCCTTATCTTACGGATACATTGCTCACGGTGCGTGCTGAGGCGTACCACCTGGTAAGTCGCTTGGGGCAAAACAGTAAGCAATCAAAAACACGAAAGGAAATTGTAAAAATACTCCTGAAAGGCTGGCGTGATAAAGACACCGGTATAAACGGGCAGGTAGCCAATGCGTTGCTCCGGTTCAATAGGGAAGATTTTGATAAAGGTGCATTAGAGGATATCCGCGAGTTGAATCATTCTGTAAGACCTTATACCGGAAAGCTGTTCAAGCTCATTGGTAAACTGGAGATGCGCGACCAGTTGGATGTTATGAGGGCACATCTTCAAAACCAGCAGATTCCTTTGTCACGACAAGATGTATGGTCGGGCTACGTAGCGATGGCGCGTTTAGGAGACGCGTTGTCGGAACAGACGGTTATGGATAAAGCCAATAAGCTTGGTTCCAACGATGATACTATATATGAACTGTATCCGGACCTGGTATATATAGGATCACGTACCACAGTTGATTTCCTGGTAAAGGAATTATATAGTGAGGAGAATAACTGCTCGTCACCGGATGCAGAGTCGGAACGGCCAATAAATTGTGCCTATCGCATTATGGAAATGCTGGCGCCTGTTATTAAAGACTATCCGGTAGCTGTTGGTACGAGTGGAGACCTTGTGGAGAAGGATTATCCGAAAGCACTGGCTACAATCCGGGGATGGTTCAACGAGCGTAATGGAAATTATACGATTAACCGCTGATGTTATTGTGTGCTATGAAGATGTGTTTAGCAAATATAGGGTGGAGCAAGTGGCTGATGCAGGTAAGCATCATGGTGATCGCATTTGGTTTATATGCATGCTTCCAGGAAGAAACTGTCCCCGTAACGATCGATTTCACCTATACCATCGGGAATGAAAATTATACCACACCGGCTCGTATAACGATTGCCAATAATACTACGGGTGCGGAGAAGTATCAGTGGACATTCGAGGGCGGACAGCCGGCAACATCTTCGTTGCGCGACCCGGGTATCATTACATTTACGGAGGCAGGTCCGCATACCGTTACCCTGGAAGCATGGAGTGAAGATGATCGCCAGAGTAAATCCATTACCATTACGGTATATGACGGTGTGACACCCGACTTCTCCACAGAAGTATTAACCAATACTATATCTCCGGTTACGGTTCGAATCACCAACAAGACCAATGGCGGAACCGGGTTTCGCTGGGTTTTTGAACAAGGAAATCCGTCTGAGTATACAGGGGAAAATCCACCGGATGTCCAATTTGTAGAGCCGGGTGATCATGAAATCATACTCATCGTGGAGAACGGTCCTTCGGTTGATTCTCTGGTACAAACTATATCGGTAAGTCCTGCGCTAGCTCCGGAGTTTGAGATCATTCCCGATTTTGAAGATGATGACTATGAAGCACCACTACGGGCAACACTACAGAATAACACCATAGGAGGACTGCAGTGGCAATGGTCTTCAAGTGGTGGACAGATCAGCAATAAAACGATACAACAACCCGATATATACTTTGC
>DJFR01000251.1:10557-23349 GCA_002432545.1 Flammeovirgaceae bacterium UBA5867
AAATTCACGTCACCGGATTCTGTTGAAGAGTATACCTTCGAAGCAATTCCACAGGCACAGGTAACGCACTTTATTAATTCCCTTGATAAATGTGCTTGTGGAATAGCACTATCAGAAAGTGATTTTGATCAGATGACTACGGATGCACTTTTGCAGTCACTGAATATAACTTCAACTGCGAAAGGATTGCAACCCTTTGATGATGCACAGGTGCCGCGCATCGTTCTGTTCAGGACACAGGATAACCGAAAAGGTGCGATCAAGATCAAGTCCTATCATCGTGATGGATTGCAGTCCTATATACTCGTGGATATTAAAGTTCAGAAAAAATGAATCCTCTCTACACGTACCGTTGCCTGTTAGTTCTTTTCGCACTCACCATAGGTTCGTTGTCGTATGGGCAGTCCATTCGTCTCGACAACCTGCGTGATCAGTTTGGTAAAGGCAAACCTTTCAAACTTAACGGAGCTTTGTCTGCCAATGGGATATATTATAATGGTAATGGAGGCTACGGTCGCGATCCGTTTTCATATTTTGTAAATGGCAGTATGAATCTGAATCTGTATGGATTGGTAAACCTGCCGTTTTCATTTACGCTTACCAGCTTTGGCAGCAATTATTCATATCCGGTACCACCCAATCGTTTCAGTATACATCCGTCCTATAAATCAGTAACAGCGCACATTGGAAATATAGCTGCAACATATTCACCCTATACGCTGAATGGTTACCTGTTCACTGGAGCTGGTGTTGACGTTGAACCAGAGGACAGTGGATTAAAGATAAGCGGTATATATGGACGCCTGCAGAAAGCTGTCGAGTATGATACCACCAATCGCATAACACCTGCGGCCTATGAGCGTATGGGGTGGGGGAGCAAGATCGAATATCAGAAAAATAATTACAGGGTGGGCATGATTGCGTTTCATGCGTGGGATGATGTGAACTCTATCCAAAACAAGCCTGATAGTTTGCAGATATATCCGATGGCAAACACTGTGCTGAGTGTAAATGCCGGTACCCGATTATGGCAGCACATGGATATAGCCATCGAGTACGCTACAAGTGCTGTAACGGAAGATATACGTGCAGCCAAAGCAGAGAGCAACAGTCTCTTCGGGCGCATGCTCAACAATAAAGAATCTACCGGTTATTTCCATGCTATAAAATCATCGTTACAGTATACATTTACCAGCACGATACTGGGCGTTGGTTATGAGCGTATCGATCCGGGATATAGAACACTCGGAGCTTATTACCTTAACAACGACCTGGAGAATATAACGGTGAACGCAGCACAACCATTATTCAAAAGTAAAGTACAGCTTGCCATGAACATGGGCTTTCAGCGGGACAACCTCGATAACTCGAAGTCAGGCTCATCAACGCGGTTTATCGGTTCGGTAAATGTGTCCTATACGCCATCGGATAAGTTGACATCAGCTTTTACATATTCGAACTTTCAAACGTTCATGCGCATTCGTCCGCAGTTTGTGAATATAAATCGTCTGGATAATTTTCAGAACCTCGATACGCTTGACTATACACAGGTGTCTCAAAACGCGAGTGCATCAGCAAGCTATATGTTGTCGCAGTCGGATGATGAAATGAAAGGTATCAGTGTCGATCTAAGTTTCCAGGAGACAGCCGATGAACAGGGCGGTGTTGTTCGCAATGGAAACCTGTCTCAATTCTATAATGCATCAGTTTTATATACGTTATCACGGATGGCGGTGGGCAGGAATTTTTCAGCCGGATTTAATGTGTCCTATAACACGATTGGTCGCGATGATTTTATAACGATGGGCCCGATAGCCAGTATAAGCGCAAGTATATTTCAAAAGAAAGTTACCACAGGTGCTAATCTTTCCTACAATGCCAGTCGCACAGCTACCGAATGGGACAATCACGTCTTCAACGTGCGATGCCACGCAGTATATAAAGTCCAACGCAAGCATACCTTTAACCTGAACGTGCTCAACCAATGGCGCAGCACCTCTGAAGCCAACACCAATGATGTTACGGTTACGATGGGGTATAATTTTATATTTGGAAGTTGAGTGCGGTTGGTGGCGATATGCGTTATCGGTTAATACGTGAATCGTTAACCGTTTTTTCGTAAAGCGTTTACCTGTATAGCAAGCGCGATGTATACAGGTAAACGGTTTAACTATTTTTCATAATACTCGAATGCATCAATGATGTCGAGGTATACACCATCGAATCCGGCAGCGAGGATTTTGTTCAGGTATGAGTCGCTGTTCTTATAGATGATATTCTGCCAATCAGCTTCCCAGTATTTTACTTTATAGTTACCAGGCCAGTCAGGGTTTACTGCGTCCATCCAGGAAGGCTTGGTATTGTTCCACGAACTTTGCCAGTAGTAGCGATAGTCTTCTGCTTCACCAATCGACATATAGGCCACTACTTTTCGTTTGCCACCACCATTCTTCGTTTTCAATTGAGCGACCTCGTCAGCGGTAAAAGAAGTACCATCATGAAAGAACAGGTCAATGATCAGTATATCATACCGCGTGTTTTTCAACGCTTGCAAAAAATCAGCGCGCGAAGCATAGTTATCCGGGTTAAGCAGGTATAGAAAATTTTTCGCATCGGCCAATGAACTAACATCACCGTTGTGAACCTGGTAGGGTTCACTTGCAGGAATGATATCAAGCTCACGATGTTCCGCAGCATACGACAGATAACCATAGCTGTTATTGGTAGCATAAGAAGTTGACTTCTTGCTATCTGTAGAGCAATAGTCCGTAATCAGAATAGTGTTTCCGCTGGCGTGCGAGCGATCGAGAAACGCTTTCAGGTAGGTTGTGGTACTGGAGGGAGTTGCTATATCATCCTGATCATATCCATATAAGAAGTCTTCCTGACCGTGCGCATCGATAGCATCCAGATAGGCGGTGTGCAGTGCGCCATCTTCTTCACCATTTTGTGTAACCAGTTCAATACCATTCTGCGGGATGATCGCAAAGTCAGAAGAAGTGCCTTTAGCCTTCGCGCTGATGTTGATCACCAGGTTGCGCATCTCTTCTTTGTAGTCTACTGTTGCCGATGATGTTGCATCATCATCCGATGAACAGGCAGAAATCAGCGCCATTGCGCCAATGATTGGATATAGGGTAATTTTCATAAGGAATTGTGATTCGAAATATAAATAGTTCAATGATACCAGAACGATCTATGTAACAGATTATTTATTTCTGTATATTTTATTTTGGAGCGGTGCATACGAACATACATATATATACCTCATTGTGTAGCAGTATATGATCATTTGATGGGAAATTTGCGGTATTAAAACGGGTAGTCTCTTAAAGTGTCATAAGGATATATATTCAAAAGGATAAAAACAGCAGCTGACCGATAACTGACAATAATTGACGATTACCAGTTGGCGGATGACGGCTAACGACAGCTCTTACCATTCGCCCTTTCATGAAATCAGCGGCTCAATCCAGATAACGATTGACGGACCGCTGTAGCGCTTTCCGCGCATGCGTGCCGGGCAATATTTCAAAGAAGGCTGAAATATACCCTGGCAAAATCATTATCATCAATAGTCTAAAATCTGGACTTAACTAATCGGTTCTTATCAAAAAGTTCGAGGCATCTCGCTCTATTAAGATAGAGATACCAAAAAGGTTTCGTAGGAGAATAACATTTATTATCATAATTGCTAAAATAGATTTGGAAAGCTTGGAAAAAGAAATATATCTTTGGCTTTATCGAAAGCGCTAAATAATATGCCAGTTCTTGATGCCCAAACAGAAAAATTGATTAAAGAAACTGCTATGAGGATATTTTTCGTGGAAGGCAAATTGCATGCAACCACTGAAATGATAGCGAAAGAGGCAGGCGTAAACAGAGGACTTATTCATTATTATTTTAAAGGCAGAGACCGGTTATTTCAGGCCGTATTTACGGAGGCTATGCTTGTTGTAGACAGAGGTATACAGGAATTGTTTCTTTCCAAAAAGATATCGTTTCGCAAGAAGATCGGAGATTTTGTAGAGATGTTTATAGACCAAAATCTTAAATATCCATATATGGAAACGTTCCTGATTACCGAGATCAATCGCGAGGGCTTTAAGTTCCCAATTTCAATGACTCCGGATTTGCGTAAACAACTGCTTAAAAATATAGAAGAAGATTTGAAGAAGGAGATCAAGGAAGGTAATGTGCCAAAAATGTCGGCCGAGCAATTTGTTATAAATACAATTTCATTGTGTGCATATCCTGCTTTTGCCAAGCCTTTGTTTCAGCAAGTCATGGGTATCAATGACGCTGCTTATCGCAAGATGATACTAGACAGAAAGAACCTGATTATGAAAGTCCTTTTCAGGGGCTAATTTTTTTTGACTTTTTATTTAGCGTAAATGCTAAATAAAAGGCTATCGAGATAAAACAAATTTTCGACTTAATCGTATTACAAAGTATACATCAATGATTTGTTTTAAACGAGAATGAAGTATGAATGTATTTTTTTGCTTTTTTATTTAGCGAAAATGATAAGTAAAACTAAACAACTTTTAAAACTTATAATTATATGAAACATTCAATTTTAAAATGGGGCACTCGGATTGGGTATGCCGTTCTGTTTTCAGTATTGGTATTTGCATGTGACGATTCGGATGAGAATGTCGCCACTACCGGGGACCAAACATCTGTTGATTCAAAAAATAGTGTAGCCGTAACGTCTACTACTCAGGAAGTAATCAGTGTGACTTCGGACGCCATGGACTCAAACGGTGTGACCAGTGGAGGAAGGTCTGCTAGTGGTAGAACGTCTGGCACTAATGCGTGTGAAGCAAGTGTGAAAATAGATTATAGCGTGAATACAACGAATGAGGATTCTTTGGTTCACCAGGGTACTATTACAATTGATTACGGTGACGGCACATCATGTTCCAGCTCGCATGTTCGAAAGGGAAAGATCGCAGACAACTTTAACACGGTTGGACTTTGGAAAAATGATGACTTGACGATCACTACCGATGAAACCATAACACTAACAGGATACTATCGCGACAGCGTTTCAGTTGACGGAGTTATTACATCAAACTCAAAATCCGGGGAATCATCGTATGATGTTGAAGCGAAGAACGTAAAGATTACATACTCGGATGGATCAACCTTAAGTTATAGTGGAACCTATACGTATGAAGATCAGGATTATTCGACCGAAATGACGGGAACGTGGTCGGGGCTTAATCGCAAGGGGAGTGAATTCACGGCAAAAACAACTGCCAAAGTTGTATATAAATATAGCTGCAAGAATAGTGATACCCTGGAGGCAGTAAGTGGTACTATCGAAGAGAAAACAGGCGACCAGGTATCTATCGTGGATTATGGCGATGGAACCTGCGACAACGAATACACTATTACAACAGATGGTAAAACTGTTAAATACACCTTCGATTAAGTACACGGCAAGGCCGTTGATAGATTCTTAGCAAAAATATTTATCATAAATGCTAAATAAATTATGAGGAATCTAAAAAAAACGGCTTACCTTTGTTTATCAAAAAAGATAAATAAAAAATTGAGTGACTGATATGTGGCAACCGACTCTAAAAATAGCATAACAAGGATGGTCTTTTTTTTGAGGTTTTATTTAGCGTTAATGATAAATAAATAGATGTTGAGATCGTAAATTCTCAAGGAATAAACGTAAAATCAACGACAAAAGATAATGAAGGAGTTAAAAAGAATGATTCATTGTGGAAATAGCTGATCATGAAAGTGCTGCTCCATGTGCATTTTTTTTGCTCCTTTATTTAGCGAAAATGATAATTAAAATGATTTCAATAAAAATATACTATAAGATGAAAAAACGGGCAATTCTGGTTCTGTTCCTGCTCTCACTCACTGCCATTGTATTCGGTCAGCATGCAACGGATGATTTTACCGGTAAATGGAAAACTGACGATGGTCATTTAATTACGATTTCAAAGAATAATCAACAGTTCACAGGAGTTGACTATAAAAACCGTGTATGTCTATATAATATACATTTCGAAAAGGGAGTATGGACAGGCACGGTAGAAAATCACGATGAAGGCAAAAAAGCAGACTGTGAAATATATCTGCAGGAAGGGAAACTAAAAGTAGTTGCACACAAAGGATTCTTTTCTAAAACATTCATTTGGATTAAGGTGCAGTAGGTAACATCTTTTTTACATATACATCTATATATAATACAATGTCTTTAGGACAGCTTGAAACCAGAGAATTGATTAAGGAGACTGCCAGACGCCTTTTTTTTCAAAAAGGACATGTGAAGGCCACTACACAGGAAATAGCGGATGAAGCAGGTATAAATCGTGCGTTGATCCATTATTATTTCGGAAGCAGAGATCTTCTTTTTGAAAAAGTATTGGCTGAGACTATGTGGAGTAGAACCGATGAAATTGAGTCAATCTTTGCTACCAATGATTCTCTTCGTATCAAGATCAGTCGCTTCATCGATGTGTTTATCGATAACCATATAGACTTTCCTTATCTCGAAAATTTTTTGATTACGGAAATGGCCAAGGCACCCGAGCGATTGAAGCAATTACAACCAGATAAAAGAGGTCGGATAACCGCGATAGTATATAGGCAATTAGAAGAAGAGATAGCAGCCGGGTTGATTGGATATATCACGATTGAACATTTTATGGTAAATCTGATGGCTCTTTGTAATTATCCATTGCTGGCAATGCCGGTTTTACAAACTATACTTGGCATGGACGAGAAAGCATACAGAGAATTTTTGTCCGAGCGAAAGAAGGTAGTCTATCGCGCTATATTTAATGAGGACCTGCCGAACTGATTTTTTTTGCATATCAATTAGCGAAAATGTTAAACAATATAATTAAACGAAAATGAAAAGAAGAGTCTGGTTGATCGCATTCATATTGCTTATGATCAACACCTGTAGCATTGGACAGCAAGTTTCTCTGGAGGAATGCATTCGCATCTCCCTGGAAAATAATATCAACGTCAGGAATCGTAAACTCGATATTCAATCAACAGAGCATCAGGTGAGCGAGGCTCGTGGCGGATTGCTTCCTACAGTTGATATAAATGGACAATATCTATATTACCTCGATGTGCCTTCTCAATTTATACCAGCAGCGACATTTGGAGGAACTCCCGGAGAATATACTGCAGCAACTCTCAGCGTACCTCAGACTACCTCGGCCAATGTTCAGGTAACGCAGAAACTATATGACCAGCGTGTAATGGTTGCGCTCAAGGCTGCGCGCGTTGCACGCACGTCTTCCAGCCTGCAGCTGGCCATGACAAAAGAAGATATAGTATATAATGTAACATCAACGTACTACAACATTCAGGTGATCTCCGACAAGATCACACTGCTTCAATCAAATCTGGAGAGCATGGAGAAAACGGTGAAGACCAATGAGGCTCTCCGTAAAAATGAAATCGTATCCAGCAGCACATACAAACGCCTGCTCATCAACCTGGAGAATCTGCGCAATCAGTTTGAGAATGAAATACTCAGCCAGGCAAAAAACTATAATATGCTGAAATACCTGATGAATATTCCGTTGAGCGAGATGGTTGAAGTAATGCCATTCGACTTTAACGCTACGTTGGAAGATTTGAAACCCGGTGACATCAGCCAACGCCCGGATATACGACAGCAAGAAGTACAAATAAAGATTTCTGAGTTAGATCGAAAGAGTACACTGTCCGGTTATTATCCTTCACTCTCTGCCAATTTCTTTCACGGGTATAGCGGCTACAACGGGAAGTTTGCTCCGCTCGACCGGATCAATAACCAATGGATCAGCAGCACATACTTCTCTGTATCCTTAAAGATACCCGTGTTTGATGGTTTTACAAGAAAGTATCAGGCAAAGCAAAAATCAGTGACTATACAGAAGAACATCAATACACTTGCCGCGAAGAAACTGGATGCCGAGCGGCAGATACAGGATGCCATGAACAATTATATAAGCAATAAGAATCTGCTCATCAACAGTAAGCGAAGTCTTGAGCTTGCTGAGCAGCTGTTCAAAGACGCTAACATTGAATATAGCAACGGTCTGATCTCCATCACGGACCTGCTTGAATCGCAGGATGATCTTTCGGATGCACGTAATAATTATAGCACTGCACTTATCAATCTGAAAGTTGCCGAATTGGACGTAAAGAAAGCCAACGGGGAACTGGTTAAAGATTAATACTCGCAGATATATACCATAGACTTAATATTAAAATCGTATATGACAAAGAAAATTGTTATCGCCATTGTTGCTTTACTGGTTATCGCTCTGGCAGCCGTAAAGTTGTTCAGCAACCAGCAGACTGTTGAGGAAAAAGTATACCGACCTGATGCCAACAAAAAAATACTTGTAAAGGCTCAGGCAGTAACACCTAAAGACCTTGACAAAACCTTTACCTACACGGGTACATTTCGTCCCTTCCGTGAAGTAATGCTTACGCCACAGGTGGAAGGAAGAGTAACTGCACTATATTTTGAAGAAGGTTCTGTTATACCGGAAGGTAAGCTACTGGTACAAATCGATGATGAGTTGTTGCGCGCCCAGTATATTTCAGCAGAAGCTTCTTATGAGACTGCCAGACGCAATTTTGAACGTTACGAGAAAGCGAGTGAAAGCGAAGGCGTAAGCAAAATGCAATACGATAACTATTGGCAGCAATATAAAAATGCAGAGTCTCAACTAAAGCAGCTCGACAAGAACATACGTCTGAGTAAAATCATTGCTCCATTTGCGGGCACGATTACACAAAAGAACGTAGAGACAGGCTCAGTGGTAGATCCCAAAGGTTCCGTTGGCCGTTTGACGGACCTATCGCAATTGAAACTTGAGATTGCCGTACCGGAAAATGAAATATACCTCTTCAAAGAAGGTGAAAATGCTACGATACAAACTGAAATATACTCCGGCCAAAGCCTGACAGGAAAGATCGATTATGTATCAGACCGTGCGGATGATTCACACAACTATACGGTAAAGATTCTATTAAAGAACAGTCACGCAAAAGAACTGAAAGCCGGTATGTATGGTAGGGCTGTTATGAGTAAGGACCTTCAGGCCGCCACGCTCACGATACCGCGTTCTGCCTTGCTGGGGTCTGCAAAAAATCCGCAGGTATATATCGTGGAAAGCGATAAGGCCGTACTTCGTGATGTCGTGACGGGTAACAGCAACGGACTGGAAATAGAAGTTGTCAACGGACTAAAAAGCGGAGAGGTTGTCGTTGTAAGTGGCCAGATTAATCTCTCAAACGGTACACCGGTAACTATTACCAAGTAGTAAAAAATTATAAATACAACGCGCTATGACATTAACCGAAATTGCCGTTAAAAGACCTTCGCTCATCATTGTGATATTTTCCGTGCTGATGCTGGGAGGACTGTTCTGCTATAGCAAACTCAACTACGAGCTTATGCCGGACTTTGATGTTCCTACATTGACGATATCAACATCGTATCCCGGTGCAGCACCAACGGATGTAGAGCAATCCGTAACCAAGAAAATTGAAGACGTTGTTGCCGGTATGGATCGTGTGAAGAGTATACTTTCTCAATCCTACGAAGGTGTATCAGTAATCTCCGTAGAGTTTAGTGTAGGTACCGATATGGACGATAAACAACAGGAAGCGCAGCGTAAGATCAATAATATACTGCCTGATCTTCCAGATGATGCAGAATCTCCTTCCATTTCGAAAGTGTCACCAAGTGATAGCCCGATCATGCAACTCACTGCTGTATCGAGCATGGGTACAAAGGAATTTTATGACCTGGTGGATGACGAAGTGCTCCCGCAGCTTCAGCAGGTTGACGGGATCGGTGAAACGCAATTGTTGGGTGGCCAGGAACGTGAGATACAAGTACGTGTAGATAAAGATAAACTTCTATACTATGGCATATCGCTGGGACAAGTAACGGAAGCGATTGATAATGCGAATCTTGATTTTCCTACTGGTAAAGTAAAGAACAAGCAAGAGCAAATGACTGTGCGATTGGCCGGTAAGTTCACTTCTATTGAGCAAATAAAATCATTAGGCGTTATTACAAACCCCAACGGTAGTACTATACGTGTACAAGACGTAGCCGATATAGAAGATGGTGTTAAGGAACAGACATCGCTGAACCGCTTCAACGGTCAGGACGGTATCGGTATAACGATCAAGAAGCAAGACGATGCCAATGCAGTAGCGATCAGTAAACAGGTGAAGGCGAGGATCGCAGCATTAGAGCAAAAATATGCAGACCAGAATTTGAAGATTATTATAGCTGACGATAGTTCTGATTTTACGCTGGAATCTGCTGATGCTGTAACACATGATCTTGTTATAGCTGTTATACTGGTTGCCGCAGTTATGCTTTTATTCCTGCACAGCTTGCGTGATTCTATAATTGTATTGATCGCTATACCGGCATCTTTACTATCCACCTTTATAGCGATGTACCTGTTTGGATATTCATTAAACCTGATGACGTTGCTCGCGATGTCCCTGGTGATTGGTATTCTGGTAGACGACTCGATCGTTGTGCTGGAAAATATACACCGCCATTTGCACATGGGAAAAAATAAGGTAAACGCTTCTATTGAAGGACGCGCGGAGATAGGTTTCTCGGCACTCGCCATTACGATGGTGGATGTGGTGGTGTTCGCACCGATAGCGCTCATTAATACAACCATTGGAGATATACTTCGCCAGTACTCCGTTACAATCGTGGTATCAACCCTCATGAGTTTGTTTGTGTGCTTTACGCTTACACCGTGGCTGGCATCACGCTTTGGTAAAGTAACACATCTCAATCCCGGGAACTGGTTTCATAAACCGTTAATCTGGTTTGAGTCATTCCTGTCGTCAATAACAGATGCATACTCACGTCAGCTACATTGGACCTTGCGTCACAAACTTATTACCGGTCTCGCTGTGCTTGCTGCATTCGCAGCGACTGGTTACGTAATGACGATGGGTATACTTGGGCAGGAACTGGTGGCGTCTGGCGACCGTGGTAAATTTACCATAGAACTGGAGTATGATAAAAGTACACCATTAGAAGAAAATAATCTTGCCACCCGCGAAATAGAAGATTATATACTTGCTCAGCCCGAGGTCACTACTGTCTTTTCCAATGTGGGTGGGGCAAGCTCGGGTGGTTTTGAATCGATAGCCAATATAGGAAGCGAAAATAAATCGTATCTGACCGTGGGATTGGTTGAAAGAGAGAAGCGCACTTATACAACAGAGCAATACATGATGCGCGTTCGTAAAGTAATTGAAGCAAAACATCCGGGCGTGGAAGTAAACACTTCAGTGATTGGTTTGACGAGCTCCGAAGAGCCAATCCAGATCGTTTTGAATAGTGAAGATCGCAAGGCGCTGTTAGAGGCGGGTAGCAAACTTGAGAACATGATCCGCAATATGCCGGGAGCTAATGATGTAAGTGTAAGTGTGGAAGATGGCAATCCGGAACTTACGGTTGATATCGACCGCAAGAAAATGGCGCAGCTCGGACTGAACATCAATATAGTAGGCGGTACGTTGCAAAATGCTTATACCGGTAATACTGATGCCAAACTGCAAGCTGGCGTTAATGAGTATGACATCAACGTACAATTTGACGAATTTGACAGGAGCAATCCTGCCTATGTAGAGAATATCACATTTCTCAACAACACCGGCAAACTGATACCACTCACACAATTTGCCTCGATCAAACAAAGCAGTGGTCCGTCTATGCTGGAGCGCAAAAACAGAAGAACATCCGTTACTATCAAGAGCAATGTACTCGGTATATCTTCTGGTACACTCGCCACTAAAATCGAAGAAGCGATCAGGAAGAATCCGCTGCCTCCTTCGGTCGAGATGAAATGGACCGGCGATATAGAACGACAGGCAGATTCATTCAGTGCATTAGGACTTGCCCTCGCTGCTGCGCTGCTGCTGGTATACTTGGTAATGGTAGCACTATATGATAGTTTTTTATATCCATTCGTTGTATTGTTTTCAATACCGGTGGCATTGATTGGTGCCTTTATCGCACTAAATCTCGCCATGAGCACGATGAGTATATTTACTATGCTCGGTATAATTATGCTGCTCGGACTTGTACTCAAAAATGGTATTCTGATTGTAGACTTTGCCAATCACAAGAAAACCGAAGGCTATACCACTTACAATGCACTGATTGCTGCCGGAACATCACGTCTTCGTCCTATTCTTATGACTACTATAGCGATGGTAGTAGGTATGGTTCCGATAGCGATAGCAAAGGGAGCTGGTGCTGAATGGAAGAATGGCCTGGCCATCGTAATGATTGGTGGTCTGTTGTCATCGCTCATACTTACCATCTTCGTAGTACCCATGGTATACTATATCGTAGATCGCATCAAGGTTAAATGGAGCAATCGAAAAAATAACAATGGCACAACAGAAGCTCTGCACGATGTAACCGCGAACATACTTCACAAATCACCCAACTATAATTGATCAACCGCTAATAGTATATATCATGGATTTCAAACCTGTTTTTCAAAAAAAATATTGCGAGATCGTTTTACATAACGATAGTACTATCAAAATACAATTGAGAGGATTTCTCAAGATCGAACAGTTAATAGAGATATCTGAGTTTATGAGATCTTTTCTCAAAATCCATTCGATAAGCAACTTACTGATCGATCACTCGGATGTAAAAGTGCTGTCACGTGAAGTAATGGAGTACATGGCGGAGATGGTCACCACGGTTTCTAAAAGAAACATACAACGCATAGCGATTAT
>DJFR01000251.1:23360-47032 GCA_002432545.1 Flammeovirgaceae bacterium UBA5867
TTAAGATAAATTTAATGCCGGAGGAGTCCGGGCCAAGTGGCTATTGGGGTTAGCACACTGGTTCGCGATTCCCCGCATTAATATCTCATCGCATATATACTTTCCGATATTAATGATAACCGCTAACGCAACAGGCTGTGAATAATGAAAAATGCTCCATTTTAACACATGAATTTATGAAAACAGTACTTCATACAACTGGAGAAATACCCACGATAGAATACGATTCTGATATACCGTGTTTGATAGGTACAATAAATGGATTCCTGCCTGGTGACGAAATTAAAAAACTCATGGACAGCGGACTGGAGTTATGGACAGAAAAAAGAAAGATTCATGGCGATATAGGATGGCTTAGTCATTTGCAATCACCAGCAGCGTTTGAGAGGATCGATTTAAATTGGTTTGTAAATGATTGGTCTATCCGAGCTTCAAACGCAGGCCTTCAGTATCTCGCAGTTGCCGGACCAAACAATGAAATTGTTAAGATGGCATTTGATTTCTTCGACTACAATATCAGAGTGAATCACGTAATTATCAATCTGTTTGGAAATTTGGAACCAGCGCTGGAGTGGCTCAGGAGTTCATTGAATAGTGGTCTGATAAATTCTTAGAAGAGCCAAAACAATTACTCATAACCAACTTTATCATTATAGCACTACGCTTGATATTCAAACTTTTTAAGTAATGAAGAACTTCATTAGTATAATTATTTTAGTCACGTTAGCCTCTTGTTCCACACTAAAAGTTGCGCAAAGAAAGAATACGCCTCCGATTAAAAATATTGGAGTAAAGACTATATATAGCTCCAATATACCGCCATCGCTGATCGCTAAAATTGATTCAGCCACGCTAATCGCTATCGATCAATTCAATTGTGAGCGTCATGCATTTAAACTGATTCCATATCAGGCGAGTGACAGTAATTATATAGTTCTGGATTTTGCAAAAGCAAAGTTGATTAGCAAAAGGCACCGAAATATATCTTACATTGTAAATACTGCCGTACCTGTAATTAGCATCTCTGCCGGAATGACAATACCGGTCCTTGTCAATTATACACCTAAACATAAGATCAATAGTACCTTTACACTATCACCAGGGCTATCAAATGAAAAGAATAATTCTGTTCGACTAAGAAGCCGGGCCGGAGTTTTGTTTTCGAATGTTGATGCTAAAGAGAAAAAATTATTCGAAAAATATACTGCAAGGTTATATCGGAAATTTCAGGTCATCGATTCTTTGATGAGTGGAAATGGGAGCAATATCGAATAACACAGCGCTCAAAAAAAGCTGGACTCTCGCGTAATTATCTAACCATCATTTATAATGCTGCATTGCAAGAAACTTATTCTGGCGTTTATCACACTTGGAGCTTCGTGTTTGCTCAGTAATGCACAGGACTACCGCTGGCAACAACGTGTGGAATATATTATGGACATTCGCCTGGACGTGAAGACACACCACATTGTAGGGACACAAAAACTGACCTATTATAACAACTCAAAAGACACGCTCGCCAAAGTATATTACCATTTATACTTCAACGCATTTCAGCCCAACAGCATGATGGACGTTCGATCGCGGAACATCGCTGATCCTGATGGACGTGTAACGGACCGTATTTCTAAATTGAAAGATGATGAGGTGGGATATCAACATATACTGGCGCTGAAGCAAGATGGTAAAGAAACAGAATACCGCGTAGATGGAACAGTGCTGGAAGTAACGCTTCCCAAACCTTTATTACCGGGAACAAAAACTGTATTCGATATGAAATTTGAATCACAGGTTCCGGTTCAGATCAGACGATCAGGAAGAAACAACAGCGAAGGTATAGCTTACTCGATGACGCAGTGGTATCCAAAGATGGCTGAGTATGATTTTCAGGGATGGCATGCCTATCAATATATAGCGCGGGAATTTCACGGAGTATGGGGAGACTTTGATGTGAAGATAAAGATTGATTCTGCGTTTATTATAGCAGGCACTGGTAAACTCATGAATGCCGATAAGATCGGTTATGGTTATGAGAAACCAGGTACTGCGGTAAAACGCGCAGATGGTGAATTGACGTGGAACTTCGTAGCAAAAAACGTTATTGACTTTGCCTGGGCAGCCGACCCGGACTATATCCACGATCGGGCACAAGTACTGAATGGACCAGAGTTACATTTTTTCTACCAAAGAAACGACAAGATCATCGACAACTGGAAGAAGATGGAAGATTACGCGCTGAAGCATTTCAGATTTATGAATAATACATTCGGTAAATATCCATACGAAAGCTATTCGATCATACAAGGTGGTGATGGTGGTATGGAATATCCGATGTGTACATTGATTATGGGTGAAGAGGACTTGGATGGACTTGTTGGTGTAATGACACATGAAACAGCGCACAGTTGGTATCAGGCTGCACTCGCATCCAATGAATCGCTATACCCATGGATGGATGAGGGCTTTACTGATTTTGCGAGTCAGGAGTCGGAGGCATTGCTGTTCGATATGCCAATCCATGACGCGCATATGGGAAGCTACGGTGCATACTTCATGCTTATCAGGCGTGGATTGCAGGAGCCCATCAGCCAGCACGCTGATCACTACAATACGAGTATGGCATATGGTATAGGTTCGTATGCTATGGGAACTATATTTCTGAATCAGCTCAAGTATATAATTGGTGATGCGAATTTCTATAAAGGCATGCGTATATATTTTAACGCCTGGAAGTTCAGACACCCGGAACCAAACGATTTTATCCGAGTAATGGAAAAGGTTTCAGGATTACAGTTGAAATGGTATATGGGATATTGGATAAATACAACGAAGAAGATAGACTATAGTATTAAAACTGTAGTTGAAAAAGGGAGTAATACGATTGTAACCCTGGAGCGGTTAGGCGATTTTCCCATGCCAGTTGATTTATTAATAACCTATAAAGATGGCAGTAAAGAATTATACTATATACCGTTGAACGAAACATCAGGCAAGAAGCCGGTTGAAGATAAATTGCTTAAACGCATGGATCTCACAGCGTGGCCATGGGTAAATCCTATTTATACAGTAGAGATCAATCGTAAGGCCAGCGACATTGTTACGATGGAAATAGATCCTTCGCAGTGCATGGCAGATGTGGAACGGAAGAATAACAGTGTAGATATAGCCAATACCGGAACGGCTTATCAAAATGTAACACGATAGTAAGGAAGAGGTAACACTTGTCGCGGCTCATGACATTTCATTTAAACAATAACGGATAACGGATATGGAAATTTACTTTGAAACAGATTATAAGAAGATCGAGTATGATGCTATAAATCACATATTGGTAGCGACATGGAAGCTTGCACCTTCTTCAGGCGAATACCGGGAAGGTATGATCGCTATGATCAAGGCTATGGGATATTTTAAGGCCGGTCGGGTGGTATATGATGTAATTCACTTAGGTGCTGTTCTGGAGGAAGACCAAGCATGGACGGCTACAGAATGGCGTGATCTTGCAATAGCAGTTGGACATTCACAAGTAGCATTCGTTCTTCCGGATAATCTTTTTACTAATATATCTATGGAGGAGATGATGGGAAAAGCGGACAAAGATGTACTCTTCGCTTACTTCAGCCGAATGGAGGATGCTATACGGTGGGTTGTCATTTCTCTGCAAAGGGATGAAAGTAAAACCAGTAACTCTCAAAAATTGAATTCGGACCTTGGCTAGTTCACGAGATTGAGAAGGATAGAGCCTCTTTATCAATGATGTTTAGCATACATCGCTAATCTNNATCTCGGCCTTGTTTTTTTTCAAACAAGTCGAAGTAATTTTTCTTAAATTAATATCACGACTAACATCAATAAAATATGTTTCATAAAATAGTTAATCTTATCAAAATGGGCATCAACGTGTCCAAAGCAAAGAGAGAGATTCAACCAATGCTTTCTAAAACTGAGAAGGTAACAATATTGAGCGGAAAGATAAAGCCAGCACAAATTCTCACCGCGGAAGAAAGAAAGAGTCCCTTGTCCAAGTACTTTGATATACCCATGGCAACGCCTAATTCTGAACATGTAAAATTGCTTGCTCAGGGACCTATTGATTCGTCATTGGCATTGCCAGTTGAACGATTGAATGATTTATTGAACCCGGGCTATCTTGAGACGGAAATAGGATACTGTGTAATGTCTAATGGCAAGGGATTTTTTGCATCTATGGTACAAATGCCAGATGTAACGCCAGAGATGCTGGACTGGTGGTTTTGTTGGCATCCACTGGAAAGTCTTAGATATAAAATATGGAATCCCAAAGCACATTATAGCGCAACAGTAGATGAAGAAAACAGAAAGCACCTGCTGGATACAAGTATCCCTATACACCAAAGAGCTTGGGGTACTAAAAATGTGGTAAATGAAGATATTGGAGCAGGACCTATGAAAATTGAAATAGAGTTTGCTTCGCCATTTGATGTAGGATTTGATAGAGAAAGATTTTATCAGGGAGCGGCTACTGCTTTTTGCGGAGATACAGACACCAAAATGGTTCATGTAGCCAGAAGGTTGGCGGACGGAGGGGTTGAACTGAGAAGTCGTTTTTGGAGCAAAGCGCCTGTTCCGATTAGTATTTTAAAAGAATTGGCATTTCACAATTTAGAAGAATATACCCATCTGGCAAATGTGCTGCCCGATATGTATAAGGAGTTTGGTCCAGAGGTAAAATAAGGCCGAGCTAGAGTATATTTATAGCAAAGGGCATCTGATCTTACAAGGCACTGCCAGGTAAAGAGAATAATTCTCGGCCTTGAAAAAGCCTGCTTAAGACATCATTAATATGACGGCATATTTACCGGTACACTTTTGCGCGGTAGGCCTTTTTATGATTTGTTTATCAGACAATGTATTAATGCCTTTAGCAGCCAAGTATACATTAGACGAACTTATCAGTAAAATACGTTCGGACTTAACGGATAACGTATAACCGATAACGGTAAAAAAAAGGGATACACAAAGCAAAGCCTCATGTATCCCCAAAAAGCGTTCAACGCGTAGAATTTTAATCAGCATTCATCTTGCCGGAAACACGTGCAGCGTATGCAGCGAGTTTACCAACTTCCTGATCGATCATCCACAAACCAACACCTTCTTCACCGATGATGTCGAAGATCTCAACCGCTCTGCGGGCAAGTGTTTCTTCTTCACGCTGCTCGTTAACGTACCATTGCAGGAAGTTAAACGTTGCAAAGTCTTTGATCTGTAAACACTGATCAACAATGTTGTTGATTGATTTGGTTACTTCGATCTCGTGATGAAGCACCGATTCGAAAACTTCACGAAGTGTATTGAAAGAATGTTTTATACCAGAGATCTCCGGTTGTAATGCATGCCCACCGGCAGCATTCACATAGCGGAAAAGTTTCAGCATGTGCTGACGCTCTTCTTCAGAGTGTTTGTACAGGAACTCGGCAGAAATTTCAAACCCCTGGGTATCACACCATGATGCCATGGAGAGATACGCTGCAGAAGATTTTCCTTCCATCACGATCTGCTGATTCAACAAGGCTTCAATCTCTGTAGTGATTGACCGGGCAGGAGTATACGACTGTTTTTTCATAAATCTTGAAATGCTTTAATGAGTTGTAAACAGTAACAAATGTACATGGATTGATATAAAGGTAAATCACGATACCTGGCAAAGGGTATAAATTATACCGTTTCAAGGCTAATTTAAATCTGGTCTAGTTATCCGCTCGGCTTCAGAAGGTTTCAGAAAGAAATACCTTGAAATGGGGTTGTAACTTTTAATGGTCCTTGACTTATATAACATTGGTGCTTACTTTTGTTTGGAATTAGTCTAAATAATTAGCGTGTTTTTCCGCTTGACTATCAGGATTTTAAAGAACGATGACTGCACCCATTCGAATTTTATTAGCGGATAAACAGCCTCTTACTTCGGCAGGACTCGTCCATTTTCTGTCGTCACGGGAAGATGCCACCATTCTGGATGAAGTTCCTGAACGTGAGCACCTTGAACAGTTACTCAACCGGCATAAACCCGACTTGCTCATCACAGATTACAACCTGCAAGGGTATATCACCAAAGATGATCTTCGGACTGTAAAAGAGATTTCTCCTTCGACACACATCCTCGTTATCTCCGGTGATAACAATAAAGGAAGTATACTCGACATATTACAGCTGGGTATAAAAGGATATCTCACGAAGGAGTGTAGTCGTGAAGAGATTATGATGGCGATTCAATCCACTGCACGTGGCGAGAAGTTTTATTGCCATAAAATTCTCGACATTATTATGGAGAAGCATTTCAATCCGGAGCCGGAAAACTTTGATGCTGCCATCCTTACATCCCGTGAAACAGAGATACTTACACTCATCGCGCAGGGTAAATCAACGCAGGTTATTGCAGACGATCTTCACCTGAGCCCGCACACTGTACAAACCCACCGCAAGAGCATCATCCGCAAACTCAACATCAAATCACCAACCGAGTTCGTGATCTACGCCATCGACTTTGGTCTCATCAAACCAAAATAGATCACAAGTAATTATACTTTCCTCTCACAGAACAACTATATATACTGCAATATATAATCGGTGTTGCATACCACCACGCAACCGTACCACCTCCCGCCTCGCAGCTAGCAACCAGCAGCTAGCAGCTAGTATAAATATACCTGCTACAAGGTAGCATCGATCTAACCTATAGCATCTTTCCATATAGTCTCCTATAGGTATAAAAAAAATGCCGCCTACAGGTGATTGACGTACGATGATGGTTCGCTCTANNATACTTTCTTCTTATAATACTATAGTATATGCGCAACGCATCATCACAGCCGGAAGCGCACTCACCGAAACAGTGTGTGCCCTGGGCGACTGCGATAAAATTATAGCGTCTGATCGCACAAGCCTGTATCCGGCACACATCCAGCAGTTGCCTTCCATTGGTTATCGCGGTGGTATAAATGCAGAGGGAATACTCAGCCTCAAGCCAACACTGGTTATAGCAGAGAAAGATTATGTAGAAGATGCCGTGCTGCAACAACTTACTGCAAGCGGTGTAAAGCTGGTGATCATTGATCGCAAATATACTTTCAACGATACAAAGAAATTTATTGCGCAGATAGCCACAGCGTTGAACCGCGATGCTGAAGGAAAAAAACTGATCGCCAAAATTGAAGGCGAACTTGCTGAAGCTAACGCGATGCTGAAGAAAGCAACCTCGGTGCCGAAAGTAATAAGTATATACAACCGCGGTACATCTACCATAAGCGTAGCCGGTAAAAATACATTTGGCGAAATACTCTCATACGCTGGTGCCACCAGTGCCGTAAGCGATGTAGAAGGATATAAGCCATTGAATACGGAAGCATTGATTGCAGCAAATCCTGATTACCTGTTAATGGTATCGATGGGACTCGAGAGTCTGGGCGGTATAGACGGTGCTTTGAAAATTCCGGGCGTAGCACAAACTACTGCCGGTAAGAAAAAGCAGATCGTTGCTATTGAAAGTTTAAAGCTCACCAACTTCGGTCCTCGTTTTGGTGAAGCGGTAAAAGAACTTGTCGTACTGATCCATCCAGAACTTCGCGCGAAATAATCTGTATGAACCTGGCGCTTCCTATACGCGAATACCGCACCGCTATAATTCTGTCAGCACTCGGCATTGGTTTAGTGATTGCCGTGGTGCTTTCGTTAACCATTGGTGCTGTCTCTATTCCGGTAGCAGATGTAGCGATTATTATGTTACAGAAGGTTGGCCTGTTTCAAAATATAGCGGTTGACAGTATGCATGAGGTTGTGCTGTCTACCATTCGGATACCGCGCATTATCATGACGATATTGATTGGTGCTGCGCTGGGCGTAAGTGGAGCGGCACTACAGGGTTTATTCAGAAATCCGTTGGTAGAACCAAGTCTCATCGGTGTTTCCGGTGGTTCTGCAGCAGCCGTGGTGTTAATGATTGTATTTGGTGGTGTTGTTATACAGGCCGATGGATGGATGTATACTATACTACTGCCAGTGCTCGCGTTTGCCGGTGGTTTGACGGCTACATTTACAGTATTGCGTCTGAGTAATCAGACTGGTCGCACCAATATAGCAGTGCTGGTATTAACCGGTGTTGCTATCAATGCGCTGGCCGGTGCTGTTATAGGACTCGCTATATTTTATGCAGATGAGAATCAATTAAGAACTTTCACTTTCTGGACCTTGGGCGATCTGGGTGGCGCATCGTGGGATAAACTCATGATTGCGTCACCTTTACTCATCCTCTCTTCGGTCGGATTGATATTTTTTTCACCAACACTCAATGCACTTGCACTGGGCGAAGCAGAAGCCTATCACGTAGGGGTAGATGTAGAGTATACCAAGCGCATTGTTATATTCCTTTCAGCATTAGCCGTGGGCGTGAGTGTATCACTGGCGGGAATGATCGGATTTATAGGTCTCATCGTTCCTCATGTCATACGGGTCTCATTCTATGCCGACAACAGGTTAGTACTACCCGGTTCTATTATAGGAGGCGCATTGCTGCTGGTACTTTCTGATATAGTGGCGCGTACCGTTGTGAGTCCCTCTGAACTTCCTATCGGAGTTGTTACCGCGCTGATCGGTGCTCCCTTCTTCATCGGATTATTAATGAATGCCAAACGCAAAAACGAACTGTAATGTACCAGGCGAGTAATATATCCTTTCGGGTTCGCGACAAGATCATTCTTCGCGATATCAATCTGAATATTGAACCAGGCGCATTCACAGCGATAGTCGGTCCGAATGGTGCCGGTAAAAGTACGTTGCTCAAAGTGATGGCACACGAGCATACACACTATCATGGTGACGTTACGATCAACGGTAAGGCTGCACGCAGCTATAGTGCGAAGGAACTGGCATGGGTACGCGCAGTATTGCCGCAGACTACCACGGTTCAATTCACATTTACAGTTGAGCAGATCGTGATGCTGGGCAGGCATGGTCATAAAGCTACACAGAAAGAAAATGCCGCTATACTTGAAGAAGTGATGACGCTCACGGGCACCGATCATTTCCGCGAACGCAATTACCTCACACTGTCAGGAGGAGAAAAGCAACGTGTGCAACTCGCACGTGTACTGGCACAGGTATGGGAAGAAACGGTTTATCCCCGCTATATATTGCTGGATGAACCTACCAGCAGTCTGGATATAGCGCAGCAACAACTCATCTTTAGTTTAGCCAAACAGGTATGCGAGCGGAACATTGGTGTAATGGCTATCATTCACGATCTGAACCAGGCCGTACAGTTTGCTGATCATTTATACTTTTTACGAGGTGGTAAAATAATAGCATTCGGAGGCGCGCAGCAGGTATTTACCAAATCGAACATTGAAGAAACGTTCTGTTGCCGGGTAAATGTATACCACGATCCCTGCAACAACTGTCCCTATATAATTCCGGAGCGAACGGTGCAACAGCCGCTGAGCATCAGTTCGAAAGTATGACTTACTCAAAAATATACCTATAAATACATATAAACATCTATAAAATGAGCACGATAGTAGAAAGCAAATCGTCATCCTTACGCGAAGCCTGGAGAGGCATTCAACAAGCCAAGCCGGGTATCAGAATACGCGAAGCTGCCCGCGACCTCGGAGCAAGTGAAGCTGAACTGTTAGCGACAAAAATCGGAGAGGGTGTAATACGGTTACAAGGCCCGTGGACTGAATTGCTGAAGAGTTTCAAAACGCTCGGCAAAGTAATGTCGCTTACACGCAACGATGCCTGTATACTGGAACACAAAGGTCCATTTCAGGAAGTTGACATTATGGGAGAGGGCGCTCGTGCTATGGCAACGGTAATTGGTCCGGTTGAAACACGCGTGTTCTTTCATGCCTGGAGTTTTGCTTTTGCTGTTACTGAAGAAAAATCAGATCGTACACTCAAGAGTATACAAGTATTTGATAAAGCAGGAGAAGCAGTAACCAAGATATACCTGCAGGATAAAAGTGATGAAGCCGCATACGAGAAACTGGTGGAAGCATTTCGTGCTGCAGATCAAAATCCGGAGCTTGATGTTGAGCCCTATGCTACAGAAGAATTGAATGGCCCGGAAAATCGCGAAGCATTTCTGAAGGAGTGGAGTGAACTGAAAGATACACATGATTTCTTCGGCATGCTGCGCAGACATAAAGTACATCGCTACCATGCGCTTGAACTTGCTGCCGGAAAATATACCTACCAGGTTGATGCGAAACTTACCCCGAAGCAGATATTGGACCGTGCATCGGCTACAAAATTACCGATCATGATCTTCGCAGGTAATCGCGGTAATCTCCAGATACACCAGGGCAAAGTAAGAACGATACGTGTACTCGAACGCGGCCATGCCGGACCTGAGCAATGGCTAAATGTACTCGACCCGGATTTCAACATGCACATGCGTATGGATGTTGTACACACTGCATGGGTTGTTCAGAAACCTACAACGGAGGGGCTGGTGACTTCTGTTGAACTCTTTGACAAAGGAAAAAACATGATCGCACAATTCTTCGGCTTGCGAAAACCAGGTATCCCGGAAAAAGAAGAGTGGAGAGAAGTCGTGAAGAATCTTCAGGCGCTTTAAAAATGAAAACTGTCTATATACTTCGAAACGTGCTGCTATATATCTGCAGGCATTACTGCAACGCCAGGGCTATAGCAACAGGCATCTTGCTGATGGCGGGTATACATGTTCAGGCTCAGGATTCACTTACCATCAAACAACTGGCCGAGATTGTAGTCACGGCCACACGCAGTGAACGTGCCCTTGCAGAATTACCGGTACCCGTAACAGTAATCCAGCAGAAGCAGATTGCCAGCATGGGATCGCTGCGGTTGAATGATGTGCTGGGCGAACAAACTGGTCTTGCGATAACAACCGATCACGGCACAGGAGTACAAATGCAGGGCTTTACATCAGACTATACATTGATCCTTGTAGATGGGGAACCTTTGATTGGCCGTACATCGGGCACGCTTGAACTCAATCGTATTGCTGTAGGTAATATAAAGCAGGTAGAGATCATGAAAGGGCCAAGTTCGAGTTTATACGGATCCGAAGCATTGGCCGGTGTGATCAATATAATCACAGATCGTCCGAATGGCGTGAACGCTACCTTGTCAGCACGCTATGGAACAAATGAGACATCGGATTTTTCAGCAACGCTGAACTATCAGCAAAGCAAATTCGGCATCTATGCATTCCTGGATCGCTATAGCACGGATGGTTATGATTTGTCTCCGGAAACAGAAGGTAAAACCGTAAGTCCATTCACCAATTATACCTATCAATCGCGCATCACCTACGACTTCAATGATCGCATGAAGTTCTCCCTGTCGGGAAGATATTTTACGGAGACACAAAAGAGTATCACGGATATTGGCACAACCGATGCCCCGGTATTACTCAACGGTCGCGGTGATGTGGAAGACTGGAATGTAAACCCGGTATTGAGCTATAGCTTCTCCCAGAAGTTCAAAACAACGTTCAGGCTATACGGCTCGAAATATAGCACTACATCGCTGATGACGTACCAGGGCGATGGCTCTACCTACGATGATACGTATTTTGATCAGACATTTACCCGCCCGGAGATACAAACAGAATATTTTCTGAACGCCAAAAATATCATCACGCTTGGTGTCGGAAGAATTTGGGAAAGCGTGGAAGCTACACGCTACGATGACAAAATGAAGTATCAGACCAACTATGCGTATGCGCAGTATGAGTGGCAGCCACTTTCAAAACTTAATATGCTAATCGGTGGTCGCTTTGATGATCATAGTGCTTATGGTTCTCAGTTCAGTCCTAAACTATCCGCACAATATGATGTGAACTCGTGGCTGGCTGTTCGCGGTTCATTTGGAGTTGGCTTTAAAGCACCGGACTTCCGCCAGCTATACCTGAACTTTACGAATGCAACGGTAGGCTATACCGTGCTGGGGTCCAACGAACTCGCGGCAGGTATAGCAAGACTTCAATCGGAAGGACAGATTGATGAGATACTGGTTGATCCGTCTTCGTTCGGAGAGATAAAAGCAGAAACATCGCGTGCTTATAATATAGGGCTGAAGCTTCAGCCATTCAAACGCACTTTTGTAAGCATCAATGTTTTCAGAAATGATGTAAAAGATCTGATCGATACCAAACCGGTAGCACGTAAAGTAAACCAGCAGTATGTATATAGCTATTATAATATAGCGAAGGTGTTTACGCAAGGTGTTGAGGCAGAAGCATCGCACATGCTTACCAATAACATCAGCCTTTCGTTAGGATATCAACTGTTGATAGCAAAAGATAAAGCCGTGATCGATCAGCTTAAAGCAGGGGAGATCTATGCGCGCGATCCAAAAACAAATATCACCCGCAGAGTAAAAGAGAGCGAGTATGGCGGTTTGTTCAATCGCTCACGCCACATGCTCAATGCCAAGGTATTCTATGAAGATATAGCAAACGGTTGGACTGCCAGCGTGCGTGCTATATATCGTGGTCGCTATGGTTTCTCCGATGCCAACAACAATGTTATTCTCGATGACAACAGCGAGTATGTAAACGGCTATGTGGTATGCAATGTGTCGGCCGGTAAAACATTTATGAATGTTCTGAAAGCACAGGTTGGCTGCGATAACCTGTTCGACTATACCAATAATCAATATATACCATCCTTACCCGGCCGATTGTTGTGGGCCAGTGTGGCTGTAACACTCTCGGGAAAATCAAATCAGAAAAATTAATTTAATAACAATAATTACATGTTAAACATAAACCCTATAGTAAAAATGAAATACGTATTGAATGTAAAAGTTGCGCTTCTTCTCTTCGCTTTTGTAGCCGTAGTTGGATGTGATGATGACGATGAAAAAGAAACCGTAACGCTCGAAGCCACAACTACATCAGACCTGGATGCTGTAAGTACATCAAAATATACTTTGTTCAGCTTTAAGAACAATGCTGTAGTTGCCAACTCTGACAGTGCTACTGCCAACTGGGATATAGCGTTCCGTGGTACAACTATTATTCTGAACAGCGGTGTAAGCGGTCCTGGCACGGCAGCTGGTCAAACAGTGTCTGGTATATTTGCCGAACTGGCAGAAGCTCCGACCACGGGCTATGCTTCCGATTCAGAAAGCGCTAAAGCAATTGTTGGCAGCAATGGATGGTATACCTATACCGGTACAGCATCAACACCGAACCACGCTATACTTCCGATAGCTGGTAAAATACTGGTGATCAAAACAGCTGATAACAAGTATGTAAAAATGGAGATCATCAGCTACTACAAAGGTAATCCGGATACAACTACTTCTACTTTTGCAGATCTGAACACACGTCCTGCATCACGTTATTATACATTCCGTTTTATCTATCAGCCGGACGGTACAACCAACTTCGCGACTACCCAGAAATAGGTATATATAGTTAGACTAAAAAGAAGACCCTCTCAATAAATAGTTATAGTAATCAATATAGATATGTAATGATGCACCAAAGATCAAACCTGGAAATAATCGCAGAGTCACTCAACGGTTATGTGAGTCGCTGTCTGTGTTGTCATGAATATAACATCGGTTATAAAAATGTGTTGCTCGTTTTCGATGAAGATGCCATGGTGCGTTTTTTTGAATGGGTTATCGCCAACCGTCAGTCGCTTGAAAATTTTCATCCGCTGCCACACGGGCGCAACCGGATATTCTCCAGTCCGCACAGCAACCTCTTTCTCGTGTATAGCGATGAGGAGATTGAAGACCTGGCGGATTTATTCGCAGAGGTGCAGATTGTACTGGAGGCGAGAAGACTGGTGAACTGTGAGAAGGGCAATGCGCAGGATCAGGCGTGTGGGTTTGATTGTTAGCGTTGGCCGTTAAGCGTTACACGTTACACGTTATCCGTNNCGTTTTAGGAATGATAAGGTTGGGCGTTAGAAAAAGTTAGGTGGTATAATACATGGTGCGTTTATGACGTGCTGTGGGCGGGTAATCTGATGCTATTTAATAATTTGATTTTCAGCTATTTGAATTATTTATAGCCTATGGAGGGGGTTCGTATATACCCTCTATAGGGTATATCATTCGCTTGTCTAGGCGATTGCAGGAGGTTTGGAACAGACGTTACTTTGAATGATTCTAAATAATTAGTTAAGTCTGTATTTTAATGAGCATTCAGTATTCAGTTTTGAAAAGATTTTTGACCATCGCCTTCGTTGGTATTTCGCTTTTGACTTTCGCACAGCAACAAAATGGAACGGTTAGTGGAACGATCACGACTGCTGACGGAAAGCCTGCAGAGTTTGTAAACGTGGTTCTGAAAGGAACCAACAAAGCTACCAACACCGATGCAGAGGGTAAGTTTGAATTTAAGAGAGTAACACCCGGCAGCTATCAGTTGCTGGTAAGTTTTATAGGGTTCGATCCAAAAGAACAAACTATAGAAGTAAGTGCCGGTCAAAATACTCCGGTACAATTCTCACTAAGTGAGACATCCGAGCAACTTCAGGAAATTGAAGTGCGCGGTGAACGATTGAATAAATTTACCCGGACCGAAAGTGCATACGTATCCAAGATGCCTTTGAAAAACCTGGAGAACCCGCAGGTATATACAACCATTACAAAAGAGTTGTTGGCTGAACAGTTGGTGTTCTCGGTAGACGATGCTATCAAAAATGCTCCAGGGTTAACTAAAGTTTGGGATGCTACCGGAAGGAGTGGTGACGGAGGAAGTTACTATAATATCCGCGGGTTTCTTGTTCAGAGTCAGTTAAGAAATGGTATAGCAGGAAACGTGTCGAGTAAAATTGATGCTGTAAACCTGGAGAGAATTGAAGTGATCAAAGGCCCTTCGGCTACTTTGTTTGGTAATGCATTAACATCGTACGGAGGATTGATCAATCGTGTAACGAAGAAACCATACGCAGGCAAAGATGGTGAAGTAACCTATGCTACAGGCAGCTTCGGATTCAATCGCATCAGCGCTGATTTTAATACACCGCTGGATGAAGATGAAAATGTACTGTTCCGATTAAATACAGCCTATAATTATGAAGGAAGTTTTCAGGACAATGGATTCAACAAGAGTTTTGCGTTTGCTCCAAGCTTGTCCTACCGTGTCGATGACAGACTGTCTTTTAATCTCGATGCAGAATTCTATACCGGGCAGAACACCGGCTTGTCAGTATATTTCTTTCCATGGGGACAAACCATTGCTTCGATGGGAGTTGATCGTGCTGATGAGTTAAGTGTTGACTACAAGCGTTCTTATGCAAATGAAGATCTATACCAGACGTCCCGGAATATAAACTTCTTCGGGCAGATGGACTATAAGATATCAGAGTCATGGCGATCACAAACCAACCTTACGGTAACCAATAGTTACTCCGATGGTCCTTCGCCTTATTTCTACTTGCTGTCCAATTCTTCCGTAACCGGTGATCCGAACGATATCGGTACAGACTATATATCGCGTAACGATCAGTTCACTCAAAACAGCACCGATCGTGTATTCGAAATTCAGCAAAACTTTATCGGTGAGTTTACCATTGGCGATATGAAAAACCGCCTGGTAGCTGGTCTCGATTTCTTCTACAAAAACTCTGATCAATATTTCTCAGGCGGCACATACGACACGGTAAATGTTACCGAGCCTATATTGAATTACAGGAACTTCAACAGGACTTCGATGGATGCTATCTATATAAATGGAGGCTTCAGTTTTGTATACCCATCGATCTTCAAGACCTATACCTACAGTGCATTTGTATCGGATGTACTCAACATTACAGATCGCTTTATGGTATTGGCTGCTTTGCGTCTTGATCATTTTGATAATAAAGGAGTCTTCGATGAAACAAGAGGCACTGTTTATGACAACACAGCTTACAGTCAAACAGCATTGTCTCCCAAGTTCGGGGTTGTTTTTCAACCGATAAAAGATAAAGTTTCGTTGTTTGCTAACTATCAGAACGGATTTACCAATAAAACAGGAACTGATTTCAATGGCAAGGCATTCACACCGGAGCGTGCTAATCAAATCGAGGGCGGTATAAAAGTAGATTTACTGGGAGGAAAGTTGAGTGGTACAGTGAGCTACTACGACATCGAAGTTGTAGACCTGGTGCGTTCAGATCCACAGCATCCTAACTTCTCGGTGCAGGATGGAACACAGGTGAGCAATGGTGTGGAGACCGAACTGGTAGCCAGTCCGTTGCAAGGGCTTAACCTGATTGCCGGTTTCGCTTACAATCATTCCGAGTTCACCAAATCAGACGAAGATGTAGCGGGCCGCAGACCAAGCACAGCAGGTGCACCGTACGTTGCAAACTTCTGGGCAAGCTATACTTTACAAAAAGGAGCCGTGAAAGGATTGGGCTTTGGCTTTGGTGGAAATTACGCCAGCGACAACAAAGTGGTTAACAGTGCGAGCATAGGAGTGTTTACATTACCTTCCTATACTGTATTGAATGCATCTGTGTTTTACGATCATTCGAAATTCCGCGTAGGTTTGAAGGTTGATAACCTGACAGACGAACATTACTGGATCGGATATTCAACCGTGAATCCGCAGAAACTAAGAAGTGTTACAGGAAGCATAACCTATAGATTTTAATTCATGACTTTAAAAAAGGTTATAGGAAAAATTCACCTCTGGCTCGGGCTTTCATCCGGACTGATCGTTTTTATCATTGCTATTACCGGATGTATATATGCTTTTCAGGCGGAGATACAGGATGCCACGCAACCGTATCGTTTTGTGGAAGCACAGAACAAACCGGTGTTGCCTCCGTCTCAATTAAAAGCTATTGCTGAGAAAGAGCTGCCCGGGAAAAAGATTCACGCGGTACTCTATGCCAAGCCGGGCAAAGCTGCGCAGGTTATTTTCTATAACTACGAACCAGAATATTACTACCTGGTATATATGAACCCCTATAGCGGAGAAGTGTTGCAGGTACGCGATGAGAACGCAGGATTTTTCCGTTTCATATTAATGGGACATTTCTATCTCTGGCTTCCGTATGAAATAGGACAGCCGGTGGTAGCATCAGCAACGCTTGTGTTCCTGGTGATGTTGATTTCCGGAATGATACTTTGGTGGCCTAAAAATAAAGCGGCTGCCAAACAACGCTTCAGTATAAAATGGAGCGCCCGCTGGAGAAGAAAGAACTATGACCTCCATAATGTACTTGGCTTTTATGCCACCTGGATTGCAATCATCCTGGTAGTGACAGGTTTGGTGTGGGGCTTTCAGTGGTTTGCCACAGGACTATATACGGTAGCAGGCGGAGATAAATCGCTGATGTATATCGATCCGGCTTCAGACACAACGTATACGGTACACGCAAGCGCTCCGGCTATCGACCAGATATGGGATAAGATAAAGGTGGAACATCCGGCAGCCGAGGTTGTGGAAGTACACGTTCCGGAAACATCAGCGTCCTCTATTGCTGTGACCATCAACTCAGACGAGAATACGTATTGGAGAACCGACTATCGTTACTTCGATCAGTATTCATTAAAAGAACTTTCGGTTGATCACATTTACGGCAGAATTGAAAAAGCTTCTGTTGCTGATAAACTCATCCGCATGAACTATGATATACATGTGGGGGCTATCTTTGGTATTGCCGGAAAGATCCTGATGTTCTGTATCAGTCTGATCTGCGCAAGCTTGCCGATTACCGGATGCTATATCTGGTGGGGCAGAAGAAAGAAGAAGGCCGATGAACTTGAAGAGGATGCAACTCCGTTGGCTGCACCAGTAAAAACGACTTCAGCATTTTCACGTCCGGTTATCCGGCCTGTGAAAAGCAATGTAGAAATATAAGATTGTTTTATAGGATAAATGAGACAAGGGGAGCTTCCGGCTCCCTTTTGTTTTTTAGGACAGCATTATTCGAAGTAACAATTGTCTTTTTGTTGATGTAAGAAGTTTGCACGCAATTTCCCAAACTGCAATTTTTTTGATTGGTTTCGTCTCCTTTTGGGCAAGGTGATAACGCTTCTGTTGAGGCAGAATTTTTTGCAGATGCCCGATCAGGATAGTTTGAGTAAGAAAAATCCTGTCAGCAAGGTCTGCTGTACAACAATAGTATCAAATGAAATGCCGCGCATCATACCCGTTTGGACAGTGATAACTCTGTGCGTGTTCCGTGAGTAAGATATTGTCTGATTTTTGACATTTGTAAAACTGGCTGACTTCTTGCAAGAACTGCCTGATGTACCAGAAAACGTTAAAATTCAAACATTTTATCCTATGGACGAGCATATTTTTGCATGCTTATCAAAGAAACAGTATAATTACCGAAGCATGAAGAGATCGATAGTCATTTTGCTTTTCCTACTGATTCAGATAGCTGGATATTCCCAGACGCATAAGTTCCAATCAGTCTTTATCTACAGCTTTACACGGTATATACAGTGGCCTGATGCCTACAATCAGGGGGACTTTGAGATACTTGTACTGGGCGATTCACCTATTCTTGACGAACTCAAGAACATGGCTCAAACCAAAAAGGTGAACGGAGACCGTACAATCAAAGTCTCTAAGATCAGCAACGTTAGCGATATCAAGAAATGTAATATTCTATACGTTCCGTCTAATAAATCTTCACAAATCGACAATATACTGGCCAAGGTAAGCGCCTTGTCTATTCTTATTGTAACCGAAGAGCCCGGTCTTGGTATGAAGGGAAGCAACATCAATTTTATCGTGAAAGATGGTAAATTGGCGTTCGAATTAAATCAGGCAGCTATCACTAAGAAAAATTTAAGAATAAGTAATGAGTTGTCGCGTCTGGCAATCATGATCTAATACCTACCTATGGAAGAAAAAGAAAAGAGCAGATTTCGCTTTCGGTTGACCATCGGGAATAAAATACTCGGTGGTTTTCTCATTCTGATAGTGTTGTTCATTGTTAACGGTACTATTATTTTTTGGAAAGGAAACGAGATTAACAATGTGGTTAACAGTTCGAGTGACGTTTATCGCCCTTCACAGGATGCGATCAAAGAATTCATTCTGCTGGTAACACGATCTAAAATGTTGGTCACCAACTGGGTTTACCTTCAGACAAACCAGGAAGACAAGAATGCATTGCGCCAGTTGCAGGACTATGACTATCCTGCGTTGCGTGATCGCATCACGAAGCTGATGCCAACCTGGGAGAGCGACAGCCAGCGTGCGTGGATGGACACCGTGTTCATGAAGTTTGATACACTGATCAACAAGGTGCAGAAGGAATCAGTAATGGCGAACCTTCAGTCGTTTGAGAACTATGAGGATCCGTTAACCAAGCTACTTGCAGAAGATGCTGTGGAGAGCCAGGTTATTCCGCGTACAACCGATCTGATCAACCGACTTAATCGTATTGCCGCCAAGCAGGTTGATGTCACAAAACGATCGGATCAGGAAATTAAAGATTCGATATCGAGCCTTCAGACTTATACGTTGGCATTGGGATCTACCATTATCCTTATTGGATTGTTGAGTGCATTGTTCTTACGCAGAAGCATTACGCGTCCGGTTAACTTCCTTAAGAATGTCGTTATCAAACTTGGTAAAGGCGAACTGGTGGAAGAGAAGCGAACGTCATTCAGCAATGACGAGATCGGTGAAATGGCAGTGGCTATGGATAGCCTCGTTTCAGGTTTGAAGTCAACAAGCTTGTTCGCTGAAAATATAGGTAGCGGTAATTACCAGATGGAGTTCAAGCCACTCAGCGAGCACGATGTACTGGGTAATGCGCTGATCAACATGCGTAACAACCTGCAGAAGGTTTCCGAAGATGATAAGAAACGTAACTGGGCAACTGAAGGTCTTGCGAAATTCGGAGAGATCCTTCGTACCAATAACAACGATCTTGGCAAGCTTTCGGATGAGATCATCGGTAACCTGGTGAAGTACCTCAAAGCAAATCAGGGAGCACTCTATATAGTTGATGATAGCAGCGCAGAAGAAGAAGCCACCATGTCGATGAAGGCTTGCTATGCGTGGGATAAAAAGAAATTCCTGAACCACAAGATATATAAAGGCGAAGGTCTTGCCGGCCAGGCATGGCAGGAGGGAGACACTGTATATCTGACGGAGGTTCCGCAGAACTATGTGCGTATCGTTTCAGGTTTAGGAGATGCTAACCCGACCAGCGTATTGATCGTACCGTTAAAAGTAAACGACCAGATCTTTGGTGTGGTGGAGATTGCATCTTTTATCGAGTTCCGCGATTTCGAAATAGAGTTTGTACAGAAGATAGCAGAAAGCATTGCTTCTACGATTTCGTCTGTGAAGATCAACGCACGTACACAACGCCTGCTGGAAGAATCGCAGGAGATGACCGAGCAGATGCGTGCGCAGGAAGAAGAAATGCGTCAGAACATGGAAGAGCTTCAGGCTACACAGGAAGAAATGCAGCGCAGCCAGGCCGAAACAGAAAGTACGCTGAATGCTATCCACAGCTCCATGGCTGTTTCCGAGTATAGCAACGATGGATCGATTGCCAAGGTGAACAGTAACTTCCTGGAGATATTCGGTTATACACAGGATGAAGTAGTAGGAGAACACCACAGAATCCTGGCAACCAAAGAAGAAAAGAACAGCGAAGAATACCGCCAGTTCTGGAAAGATCTGTCCGCGGGATATCCGAAGAAAGGGACTTACAAACGTATCAACCGTAAAGGTGAAGTTATTACGATACGCTCAAGCTTCTCACCGATAAAGAGCCGCTCAGGCGAAGTTGTAAAGGTGATGGAGATTGCGTACGAGATACGATAATCGTACAGCGAAGACTTAACAACGAAAAAGGGAACCATTGGTTCCCTTTTTTATTTCATCATATTTTAGTGCGTTGACACCGGCTCGTTATAAATATAGATATATATAGCTTTGTTGGAATATAGTTTAATAGAACGAAGTGATAAGCCTAATTGTATTTGGTTGTGGAGATATTTTATAGAATAATATATAGGTGTGATGCTATGCGTGCAGCAGATATATAGATATATATAAAAGCAAAAAAGCCCAGCGTCTCTGGGCTTTTTTGTTTTACCTAAACCTAAACCTATGAGAAGAATTACTCTACTCACTGTATACTAACGAAGCTGTAGCGGTCAGGTTTCAATGGATGAAAATATTTTCTAAGATTTTTTCAACTTATGTTTAAACACTTTGCGAAACTTTTCCAGCTTCGGTTGTATAACATATGAGCAGTATGGAGCGTTACCATTCAGGTTATAGTAATTTTGATGATAATCTTCCGCTTTATAAAACTCGGTATAGGGACTGATCTCGGTAACGATCGGATTATTAAACGCACCTGATTTATCAAGTTCTACTTTATACTTTTCGGCCAGCTTTTTTTGTTCGTCAGTATGATAGAAAATCACGGAACGGTATTGTGTACCTTCATCAGCACCTTGTCTGTTCAGGGTTGTGGGGTCGTGTGTTTTCCAGAAGATCTCGAGTAATTCTTCGTACGATACTTTCGCTGAATCATAATGTACCTGTATAACTTCAGCATGACCGGTGAGACCGCTACACACTTCTTTATAGGTAGGATTTTTTACTTTACCACCGGAATATCCCGATTCAACTTTCTCTACTCCTTCAACGTTTTGAAATACAGCTTCGGTGCACCAAAAGCATCCGGAGCCGAAGGTAGCTACTGCCAGACCTTCTCGCGCAGATTCATTTGCCATAGTTGTTGATGTTGCTTGTTTACTTTTTTGTCCGCATGAACTGCCGGCAATCAGAAGTATAAATGCCAGCATACTAAAACCAAACTTCATGTGTAATGGGTTTATAACACTACTAACCTAATTGCAGGCAAAATGGTTTATAGCAGCGATACGATTTGTCAGCCAGCTAACACTTCAATTGTATTTAGCTGGCTGATGTATATATAGTAACAGAATTAACAGATTAATAATTCTGATAGAAAGAACGGATGGAAGGTATAAGCTGATTGTAGATAGGCTTGGTAAACTCCAGGAATAAATCCTGTGCAACCGGAGGCTGTTGTTCGCGAAGTTTACACAAGGCAAGCTGCTGATCTGTTAACGCACGGTCATCGCCATTAAAACGTGCCCACTGGCTTATCCATACATATTCACCGTTGAACTTACGATGCGTGAGTACACCGTTGGTCTTGCCATCAACAATGATCATACTGAGTAAACCGGCTGATATAATTTCCTTGCGATAGGTAGTGTACTTCGCTTTCACCGTGTTATATACCGGAACAACTTTACCATCTACCTTGGCTTCACCAACCTTTACACTGTCTTTGGTCAATGTCTCTTCTTTCTCTTTCAATACAGAATTACCCACAGTGAAGTCATCGAACTGAATGCGCATGATCTGATCAGCGTATGGTAAGTTAACCGACTTCGCTTCTTCGGGAGTAAAGAATTTGATAAAGCTCTGTTCCGGATAATTGGTATGCAGAAACTCTTCCACTTTATCCTGGAAGAAACCACCGCTCAAGTTATAGCGTGCTGGCACGGGTATCTGTTCAACCACAATCTTGAGTGTAGCTACATCTTTGGCTTTATCAAGATATTCAACAACGTCTTTATAGCCGGGCACATAGTTCTGTGCATCCGCAAAATTATAGTAAGCACGCTTGGCATCATTCCGGTTGCCTTTCATCAGCGCATCTATACCGGCATTATAACTTTCTTCGGCAGCCTTTTCTTTCAGCGGACCTATCTCGGAATAGTAGTTAGCAGGTGTTTTGATAACCTTCATACAACCGGGGCACTGACGGATGGCTTCGTACATCTGGTTAATGGAGTTGTACGATTGAATAGCGCTCTTCCATTTGAATTGTGCGTTCGAAGCGATGTCGTTCTTGGCTTGCGTCTCAAAGAACTCCACAGCAAGCGGATAAGCGTTCTTGAGTGTCTCCTGTGACTTCGAGTGATCCGGGTTCTGGCGTAACCGGCCTACCGATTTCATAACAGCTTCATAATAGTCGCCACGCTCGTAAGCTTTTTTACCAGAGCTGCAACCCGCGAAGTGCAGAACAGCTGTAACCAGGAGGGTAAGGGAGATGAGTAAACGTACAAACTTCATAGTAAACCGGGTAGATGTAGATTTATTGATGGCAAAGTTAATCAGTTGACTGGGAAAAAGCCGGGAAAAAATAAATCAGGATGTCATCCGTAAGATCGCGCCAGTTTCCCCACGAATGTCCCTGGTTAACTTCCTTAAATCCGTATTGACACGTGTTTCGGTTCAGAATGGTTTTCATTTTTTCCACGCCTTCCTGCGTATCATGAATGGTGCCAGTCGTGAGGAAGACCTTTACAGCGGGAGTCGAGGCATTGTCGCACAAAGTATATATCTCCGGTTTAAACCAGAATGCAGGTGATTGAATACCAGCCATTCCAAAAAGATCAGGCTTTGAAAAGGCAAAGTAAGCGGCCGTAAGTCCACCCATGGACGTGCCGAGAATGGCGCGTTGTCGGGCATCGCGTGAAACAGAATATTGCTTTTCAACTTTCGGGATCAGCTCCGTAGTAACAAACGCGCGGTATTGCTCATTCATGGCGAGCTCCTGCATTCTGCGGTTGTTCGAACGATTAACCGGTTCACGATGGTCGATAAATACAACAACAACAGGTTTGATCTTTTTGGCGTGGATCAGATTGTCGAGCACAAC
>DJFR01000118.1:0-27034 GCA_002432545.1 Flammeovirgaceae bacterium UBA5867
GTATTGGTAAAGCAAACTATATTTACAGAATCACCGGCTGTATAACTCCAATGCGGTTCGGCCCATCCCCCACCCTGACGCCTGCGTGGTTCACTTGAAATTTTTGATGTTGCCAGGTATACCATCGGCTCGGATGTCCACAAGCTTTTGCGATAGTAATATTCCGCTTTCGGAAATCCTGCCAGATCAACCAGTCCAGCACCGCTTCCGCGTATAGGCCACGCGCGTGCTTCCCCTATAAAATCTATACCGGTCCATAGATACTGCGCTGCTATATATTCATTGTTCTCAACAGCCGCCCATGCATCGTATGATTTACCATTCTCGCTTCCATAGATAATACGCTTAGGATATTGCTTGTGATCATCCGGGTAGCGATACTCCTGGTAATTATACCCGACTATATCCAGTGCATCCGGATATGTTGTCATATTAGACATTACTACTCCTGCAAGCGCAGCTGTAACCGGACGTGTCGTATCATACTGCTTCACTACTTGTACAAGATGCGTTGCTATTTCTCCCAGGCGGCTTGCCGGTGGATTACCTGCCTGATACCCTTTACCATATATCTGTGGATTTCTCCCGGTATTCAATACTTCATGTGTATAGGGGTCGTTCGGATAATCGATCTCGTTTCCTATACTCCACATAATAATACACGTACGATTACGATTACGCAGAATCATGTCGCGCAAATCGCGATCAGCCCATTCTTTAAAATCTTTGCTATAGCCATCTTTACCGGGCTCACCTACATTCCAGCCTTTGATCCATTTGTTTTTGCCCATCTCCCATTCATCAAATGCTTCATCCTGTACGAGGAGTCCTAATTTATCACAGAGATCATAGAGATAGTCCTGGTGCGGATTATGACTCATGCGAATGGAGTTACATCCCATGTCCTTGAATGTTTTCAATCTTCGCTCCCATACATCACGCGGCACGGCAGACCCCAATGCTCCGGCATCATCGTGAATGCAAAGGCCTTTGAGTTTTATATTCTTGTCGTTGAGAAAGAAACCCTTGTCAGCATCAAAGCGAAAACTTCTGAAGCCAACTTGTTCAGTAACTATATCTGTCTTTCTATTTTTATTATATAGCGTTGTGCGCAACTGGTAGAGCGCAGGATCTTCCACTGACCACAGCGATGGCTTCTCTACAGTAAAATTCAGTTTCGCATCCATAGTTTTACCAGCCGGTGACTGCACGTTAGTCTCCGCTGTGGCGGCAACTTTTCCGCTGGCATCGATCAATTCCGTTACAACACGAACATCCGCTGCACTTTTAGAATTATTCTGAACGCTAACCGATACGCTTGCAGAAGCACGTGCTGCGGATACCGATGGCGTTGTAAAGGTTACACCCCATATCGCGGTGTGTACAGGCTCGGCTGCAATGATATATACATTTCGATTTATACCGGAACCGCTATACCAGCGCGAATCGGCAAAATCAGTATGGTCAGCTTTTACGGCAATCACATTTGTACCTTTCGCTTTCAGGTAGCGGGTAATATCATAGTAAAACGAAGCATAACCATTCGGACGTTTGCCGAGGTATTGTTCGTTAATCCATACTTCGCTATTCTTATATATACCATCGAAATACAGATATATAGTTTTGTTATGTTGATCGGCAGCAAGCTCAAATGTTTTTCTATACCAGCCAACGCCTGTTGGCAGGTAACCTGTACCACTGGCCCATTCTTCGCTGAACGGACCTTCTATACTCCAGTCGTGCGGCAGGTCGAGCGTGCGCCATGTTTTATCGTTCAGGGCGATCTTTTCTCCTTGCAGGACATCGCCTTTATTAAATTTCCAGTTTGCATTAAATAATACACTGCGCGAATCCTGCGCGTGCAGGTAAAAACAAAAAACACTGGCTATCAGCATAGCCAGTGTATATTTCATGATATTGATTTTCATGGAAGCTTTGATATGTGGGTTTGGGTATATCTGCAATGCTTACTTATTTAAATCACTTACCAGTGTGATAATAGATTTTTTTGGGAATACTATCACTTCATCACTGTCAATAACGGCAAGCGGTTTCAGAGTCTCGTCATCTTTCGATGAAGTAATATAGGGTTTAAAGGTATCGATGGTGTAACCTGGCACTTCCAGTTTAGAGGATATATCTGTTGTGCTGTAGTTAATGGCAACGGTAACAAGTTTGCTGGTTTCTTCATGAATATAGGATGAAACCATGAGACCACGGGAATCATTTACATCTGTATCTTCCGACCGCACACCTACGCGCACTGAACCGGGACGAACAAAGCGGCTATAGTTTCCAAGTGCCCAGAGTAACCGTGTCTCCTCCACGTTTCCGGTTGTCTTATTCTTTTCGACATATACCAGGCCGTCTTTATAGTCGTATGCAGACAGCGATGTCCACCAATGCCAGGCGGCTGCATTTGCTACCGTAAGATCATGATGGATCAGTCGTGCTACATATAGCGCAGTGGTCATGCCCGTATCTTTACCGGGGCCTGGTATCTCTTCCTGATCACCCAGCACGCAATATTCACTTTGCCAGAATTCCAACGGTACGGCTGACTGCTCTATTTTTGCAGCAACTGTTTTACGTACGGATATCATAGTCTCCATGGGAGCCGAAGTAAAGTAACTATGTCCTGAAATAATTTTATCTACATTCGGAAAATTACCCATATACCGTGGCGAGCCTGGAGAAAAGAAATCCTCGATCTGATTTCCACGCGTTGCTTTGTCAGCAAGTTCATACAGGTAATTCATTTTAGCAGCTTCGGCTACTTGTATTTTTATATCCAGGTTTTGTGCCGTAATAACAGAATCAAGTTTCTTCGTGATATCAAATAGCTCCTGGTTGGTATAGGGTGTACCTTCCTGGTTGTTGCCGGTCCAATCCCACTGCGGCTCGTTAAACGGACTCAGGTATTTCAATGCTATACCCTGATCACGAAAGTGTTTTGTTACGTCCGCGAGAAACACGGCATACTTTGTATAGTTGGAAGCGCTGATGTTGGCACGTTCACCATCGCTTGAATATGCTTTTCCATTTTTAGTAAGTTGCACAGGAGGACTATTAACAAAACCAACAAACTGCGCAACACCGCGCTGTTTGGCAGCCTGCATAAACCATTGCTGGCCTGCCTGCCGGGACCAGTCATAGGTCTTGTCATCGCTCATAAAACCTTCAGCCCTTCTCCACTCATCGGATATATTATTTTGCGCAGCACTCCCTCCGCCAATATTAAATCGCCACAACGACAGGCCTATACCTTTTGGCTGCCCGTTTGCATCCTCTTCCATGCTAAACAACCAGTCGGCTACCTGGTTTCGTTTTTCATCGGGCCACTGTCCTACAAACTGACAGGCCCACGCATCAGAGCCACCAAAATTATGAATGGTCTGTTTTCGTTCCGCCACATGAATCGTTATCACTTTCGCATCATCCGGCACAACGGACGTACCGGAATCATTACGGGAACAACTCCCCAGGATCATAACCGGTACGATCATTAAATATTTAAAACGCATAATATGATTTTCTTATAAGATATATACTACTATCAAACCCTGCAATCATAGCAGTAGCATGCCGGTTGGCTAATGTCAATATATACCTGCATGCAGCAGCCTATAGATTGAACAATTTTTATACCAGCCACAAAAAAAATACAGGGAGCACGCTAACGTGCTCCCGTATTTTATGTAAACGATTAGTAATTCGGACTTTGTTCAAGCTTATTTCCGGAAGACTGAATTTCAGCTCTCGGTATAGGAAGCCAGTAATGCTTCTGTTCGAACTTACGACCATCCAACGCCACTTTCCGTTCATAGGTGAGTGTATTGCCGCTCTTGGTAATATTTATACCATAAGCCGGTTCGTTTTCAGTTTCCATCGCGATCATCCATCTGCGCACATCATAGAAGCGATGCTCTTCAAACGCAAGCTCTACCTGGCGCTCTCTGCGAATAGCCTCACGCATTTCAGTCTGCGTTAATCCTGCAGGAAGCTCAGGCATATCCACGCGTTCGCGAATCTGGTTGATCGCGTCATATACCGATGCATCCGGACCAACGGCTTCGTTCTGTGCTTCCGCATAGTTCAACAGGATCTCGGCATAGCGCATATATATCCATGGCTGGATACCGGCAACATCCCACGGGTTGTTGATCGGCAGGTTATCATCCAGAAATTTACGCAGGTAGTATCCTGTCTTTGATGCGTTCCAGTTGTCTTTACCATCTTTGCTGTCCTGTCCACCCGGAAGGAACGTTTCTATTTCACGACCTCTATATTCAGCACCATTGTAGAGTATACTTGCATAGAAGCGAGGATCGCGATTTTCATAGGGAGCTGTAGCGTGCGCTGTGTTACTCCAGTCGAACGGAACAGCTGTATCTGCATCTTCTTTCACTTCATACGCATCCACCAGGTTTTGCAGCGGAGAGTTTCCTGCCCAGCCACCGTAACCGTTCGGACCGTTTGATATTTCAAGACAAACGTGTCGTGCTCCCACTACATATAGTCTTTCGAAAATAATTTCCTTGCTGGAAGAAGTCAGGAACAATGACTGATAGTCCGGATGAAGAGTATATCCCATTGTCATCACCTCTTTAGCAGCATCGGCAGCAGCCTGCCATGAACCTGCACTATATAGCGGGCTCGCAGCATACAATGCTATACGAGACTTCAACGCAAGCGCTGCGCCTTTCGTAGCGCGTCCTAGTTGCCAGCTGGTGCTGTTGGCTGCCGGTAACACAGCAGCAGCTTCATCCAGTTGTGTGAGTATATAATTGATACCATCGGCAATGGATGACTTCTGGAAAAGTGCATCCTCGGTGAGATCATCATCCAGATTATATACTGCATCGCCCATCAATACTACAGAACCGTAGTTACGCACCAGGTCATGATAACGGTATGCACGTATAAATTTCAATTCTGCTATCAAAAGATTTTTACGCGCCTGGCTCATTTCTACCTCGGCTATATTTGATAGTGCATAGTTGATTTCGCGTATGCTGCGATAACTTCTTGACCACTGCGTGCCAGCTATACCTGTATTTTCAGGCGCTAACAAACCACGCTGTACTACCCAGGTATTGTCATCGTTATTATAGATCGCTTCATCTGAGATCGATGCCCATAGAGCATATTCGAACCCGCGACCGAAACCCGGAGGTGTTCCTTCCGCTTCTTTGTCTTGCAGACGCACACCCATATAGCGGTTGATCACAAAATCTTCGAATAAAGAAGAGTCTGAAACAATAGCGTCATCGGATATTCTATCCGTTGCCTCTACATTAAGAAAGTCGTCATTACAACCTGCCAGCAAACCGGCTAAACCTATTGCACCGGCCAGTAAGGTATATGTTAATTTAAATTTCATGGTCTTCATTTTTTTAGAACTGAATATTTACCCCCACATTGATGATGCGCTGCTGCGGATAGAATTGTCCGCTCTCGCTGCTTCCTTCCGGATCGTAATCTTTCACTTTCGTAATGGTAAACAAGTTGAATGCATTGGCATATACACGCAAGTTGGAGAGACGCAGCTTAGACGTCAATGTACTCGGCACGTTGTAACCAATGGCTATATTTTTAAGACGCATAAACGATGCATCGTTCAGCCAGAAGTTATTTTTGTATGAACCTCCGTTGATGGAAGCTGAAGCACGTGTATCAACACGCGGGTAGCTGCCATTTACATTGGAAGGACTCCAGCGATTGTCAGCCCAGGTGCTATAGAAGTTACCTACCGTACCAGACTCCGCCAGTACATATTGACTTACACGCGCCTGTCCTGCAAAAAGTATAGATATATCGAAGTTCTTCCAGCCTGCAGTAACATTCAAACCATAAGTAAGCTGAGGAATGTTACCATATTTAGTTCTTACCTGGTCATCTGCTGTGATCTTTCCATCTTTGTTATAGTCTTCGTAGATCAAATCACCAAGTTGTGCATTGGCGAGGTGTGGATTGCTGTCGAGATCACCGGTTGTACGGAATATACCAATCGCATTATAGAGCAGGTAGCTGTTCAACGGACGTCCGGTCTGGCGTTGATAATCCAATACAGAAGGCGCCTCATCAATAAATACTACTTCACTTTTTGCGTAGGTCATGTTCGCAGATATATCATACCAGAAATCGCCCTGATGTTTATATCCTACTGTTGTCTCAATACCGCGGCTTTTTATTTTTCCAATATTTTCAGAAGGTACCAGCGGGTTATAGTTGTTGCTGTTGTCATTGTAAGGGTTAACAATTCCTGATATACCCGGTATAGATGCATTGCGTACCGCTAATATATCTGAACGATCCTGCATGAAGTATATAAATTCAAACGTAAAGTTCTGCAGTATAGTAGCATTCAAGCCGATGTCGGTTTTCTTCGCCACTTCCCAGGTAATGTTCGGGTTGGCGAGCTTCGTAAGATCTATACCCGGATGTTTGTCGCTTCCGATAACATATACGTTGTTGAACGAATAGTTATTGAAGTACTGGAATTGATTTACGTTGTCATTTCCTAACTGACCGTGTGATGCTCTGATCTTTAAATCGTTGATGAACGGAACACTGCTCGAGAACCAGTCTTCTTCAGAAATTCTATACCCTGCTGATACTGCAGGAAAATATCCATAGCGGTTTCCGCTCGGGAATGTAGACGATCCGTCAACACGCATTTGAACTTCTGCGAGGTATTTCTCTTTATAGTTATAGGCAATTCTTCCAATATAACTTCTGCGGGTATAGTTATAGCTTGAACCGGTGTTATCGCGATCAGCAGCAGCCGAACCACCTTGCGAAAGTTCAGGTGTTTCTACAGTCGGGTAACGCAGACGTGTTGCATCAAATTTATCCCGGTGCGTTTTGCTTTGCTCGTACGCTGCAAATGAATTGATGTAGTGATTACCGATTTGCTTCTCATAGTTCAACTTGAAGTTTTCGGTGATCATCGTGTTATTCTCCTGTCCCTCGGTAAGCTTTGCAGTTCCGGATGATCCTCCTGTTATGTTACGGGTATAGGTATCGGTTGTGCTGTTATAGCCATATACTGTGTAAGGCTTGCTGAACGCTTTCGAGAAATTCCAGGTTTTATCAACCGCATAGAAGCCATCTACAGATAGTCCTTTTACATACGGTATAGCATAGCTTGCTCTCAGAATTCCGTTGAATACGTTGATTGGGTTTTCGTTCGTACCACCGGCATCTGTAACCATCATAATGGGGTTGTTATTTTCAACACCGGTAGATGGAAATCCATTTGGATAACGACCGATCACGGTTGGATATGCACGGTATATAGAGCGGAATATATCATTGGCAGAAGATATAGGATACTTGCGATCTTCCTGGCGGCCTGCTAATGATAACGACACTTTAAAGTTTTTCGTAATATCAGCATCGATGTTCGAGCGGAAGTTATACTGGTTGTATTTTGTTGCTCCGTTTTTATAGAGTCCATCCTGGTATATTTTACCAAGGGATACAAAATACCGTACATCCTGCCCACCACCGTTGATCGAAAGGTTATGCTGATTTTGCAGTGTAACTTTTTTCAGCGTCTCATCAGCCCAATCGGTATTGGGATAGTTGATCGGATCAGAACCATCGCGAAACTTCTGAATCTGTTCTTCGCTATAGTGCTGGTTCATTCCACCCGCTTTGTTGTTATAGTAGTCGATCTCGTTTTGAATCGTAGCATACGTTGCAGCATCAGCCATCTTTGGTAAACGCGTAGGCGATGAGAAGCCCTGGTTGAAACTATAATTTATCGTTGGCTTGCCCGATTTACCACGCTTGGTCGTTACGAGAATAACACCGTTAGCAGCGCGGCTTCCGTATACTGCAGCAGAAGCGTCTTTAAGTATAGATACGCTTTCAATGTCGTTAGGATTTAAACGTTCAAGACCTCCCAACTGTCCGGGTATACCATCAATTACTACAAGTACATCGTTGTTACCCGTTGTTGCTAAACCACGAATGTTATAGCTACTGCCATCGTAACCCGGTTCACCACCGCGGTTGCTGGCAATAACACCCGAGAAGCGTCCAGCCAGTGAGTTAGATACGTTAGGCTGTGGACTCTTTATAATGTCATCACCTTTTATTTGTGATACTGATCCGGTGAGTGTTTCTCTTTTCTGTTCACCGTATCCTACTACCACAACTTCCGAGAGTGTCTCAACATCTGAAGTCATTGCTATATCAAATGTTGTCTGGGTACCGACCACAACTTCCTGTGTTTTATACCCGATGAATGAAAATACAAGAACAGCGTTCTGATCAGGCGCATTGAGTGAGAATTGTCCTTCAGCGTCTGTCGTTGTTCCGATGGATGTTCCTTTTACCACGATGCTCACACCGGGCAAACCAGTACCATCATCCTGTGATGTAATCTTTCCCTTAACAGTAATGTTCTGGGCAAACAGCGGAATCGAAGCGTACAGGCATCCGAGCAATATCATCGTGACGATGCGCGGTGCCATGGTTCTTTTTAGTAAATGTCTAATGATCATAAGTTCGGTTTTGTTTGGATGTTTTTTGACAGCCCTTTGCGGGCGATTTCACGTGCAAGCGAACCCTGCTAACCTGAATTGAAGATCTCTTTCATACCCGTAGCGTTGGTTTAGGACTTTATTTAGGCCGGTTGTAGACCAATGGCTGGTGCAAACCGTTGCAAAGGTGCCCGAAATCGTTTTCTACAAGGAGGGAGAAATCTATACTTCGTGAGGGGTGGATGTTTTTCAGGCGTGGAAACGCTTTAATCCGGCAGATTTTGAGGATCGTTTCTGAAAAATTTCAGATGCGCTGAAGCATGTTCGGTAAAGGGGGACAAATGTCAATCGGCCGATTCGCTGCTTTTTAAGAATTCAGATGGTGCATATCCAAACTCTTTCACGAAGCACTGACGGAAATACTTGAGGTCGGAGAAGCCAACCATGTATACCACTTCGAACACTTTGTACTTTTTCGACTTGAGCAATTGGGCTGCTTCCTGCATGCGCAACGATCGCAAATACTCCACGGGCGAAAGACCGGTGAGCATCTTTACCTTTTTATAAAGGAGTGAACGACTCATATTCAGTGACTCGCAAAGTTCGTTGACATTAAAATCAGGATGATCAAGATTGGCTTTCAGAATATCGTAAATAGACTGCAGGAATTTTTCATCGGGTGAATGCGCTTCGGGTGCCGCTGCTCCATTGTTATTAACGGTAAACAAATTCCGATAAAAGCGTTTCAGGTTTTCGCGCGACTGCAGCAAGTTGTTCATCGTGAGCGTGAGCATCTCCGGACTAAACGGCTTGGTGATATATGCGTCCGCTCCTATTTCAATTCCTTCCTTATGGTGTGTAAGCGAAGTTTTTGCCGTGAGCAGTATAACCGGAATGTGACTTGTGCGAATGTTACTCTTCAACGCCTTGCAAAAATCTATACCGTTCATCTCCGGCATCATGATATCGCTGATCACAAGGTCGACATGATGTTCTGCCGTGAGCGCAAGTCCTTCTTTACCATGACTCGCTTCCAGTATTCTATAATTACGTTCAAAGTATTCTTTCAGGAACAGGCGAATGTCTTCGTCATCCTCCACAATCAAGAGACTGCGTTGTCCTTTCTTACCGGTTGCTTCTTCTTCATTATCATCCAGCAGAATGCTCGGAGGTGCAGCAACAGCTTTTTCGTTTCCGTTGAGTAAAAATTTATCTTCGCTTGTACTGATCACGATCTCGTTGGGTTTGAAATGATCTTTACCCAATGGAATCTTTATACTAAAAGTAGAACCGTTTCCTTCTGCACTCTCTACAAATATTTCTCCTTTATGCAGGTGTACCAATTTTTTGGCAAGTGCGAGCCCTATGCCGGAACTCATAGGTCCGGAACTATCTCCTTTGTAGAACCAATCGAAAATGCTGCCAAGTTGTTTCTTCGGTATACCTATACCGTTGTCTTTTATACGGATGCATACTCTGCCTTGTGGCAATTTATCGGTAACCTGTTTACGAAGAGAGATGTTGATCTCGTTTCCTTTCCCTATATATTTAAAGGAATTGGAAATAATATTGTTTAATACCATCTCCATTTTTTCCTTATCGAACCACGCCATCAGGGACGGTTCCTCCGCATGGAAGTTGAACGCAATATTTTTACGTACAGCCAGTTCTTTAAAGGTGATGTATATTTCTTCTGTAAACGCTACAATGTCATCTTCCGTAACTTTCAGCACTATATTACCGCTTTCAATTTTACGATAGTCGAGTAGCTTGTTGATCAGGTTCAAAAGCTTGTGCGCATTCCGGTATACCATTTTCAATTTGCGCCCGGTAGGTGTATAGCTTCCTTCGCGCGTCACCATCTCTTCCAGCGGACCAATCATTAATGTGAGCGGTGTACGAAACTCGTGCGAGATCTCGGTAAAGAAACTCAGCTTCTCCTGTACCAGTTGCCGTTCGCGCTTGCGCTGAGCTTTTTCTATTTTAAGTCGCTTGCGGAGCGTTGCCTGCTTTTTACGAACCATTACTACGCCAAAGCATAAACCGCCAGTCACCAGAATATATAGTAAATATGCGAGTGGTGTTCGCCAGAATGTAGGTAGTATGGTAATGCCAATGCTGGCATAATCATCGCTCCAGGTGTTCTCCTGGTTTGATACCTTTACTTTAAAAGTATAGTGACCTGGTTCGAGATAGCGATACGTTGCCGAACGCTGATTACCTACATAGTTCCAGTCGTGATCGAGTCCTTCCAGTTTATAGGCATATTTATTTTTTTCCGGATAACTATAATTGAGGCCTACAAATTCAAATGTAAATACGGACTGATCATGCTTCAGCGTAATTTCTTTCGTAAGACTTATTACTTCATTCAGCGTAAAGTCGTTTTCATTTTTATTGTTTACTTCAACGGGTTTATTGAACAGCTGAAAACCTGATAGCATCACCTTCGGTTTCTTCAAATGTTCAACAACCTGGTCGGGATAAAATATATTCAGGCCCATCGTTCCTCCAAAGCACATATAGCCAGCTATATCATTATATAGTGCCGCGCCCGGGTTATATTGACCTTCCTGCAAACCATCGTTCACATCATAATTATAGAATTGTCCTTTACCCGTTTCGTACTTGGATATACCTTTGTTGGTACTGATCCACAGGTTGTCGGCATTATCAGCAAGTATAGCATAGACTGTATTATTGGCAAGACCGTCCTTCTCGCTAAAGCGCTTAATGATTTTTGTTGCCGGGTCGTAAACACTCAGGCCTCCTCCGCCTGTACCAATCCATACTTTCCCTTTGCGATCCATGCACAGGGTAAATACAACATTGCTCTTCAACTGATCATCTGTCTCGGATGTATGAAAGTATCGTTTTGATTTTCCGGTAGCCCTGTCAAAATAATGCAGGCCATCACCATAACAACCAATCCACAAGCCACCGGTTTTATCTTCGGTTATTGTACGTATATCACCCGCATGCAGAATGCCACCGAGGCCCTGTATATTTCGATAGGTATGCGTGGCTTCATCAACCAGGCATAGTCCACCGCGGTTTGTTCCAATCCACAGGTTGTGTTTTGAATCTTCAAAGATCACGCGCACATCACTACCACCCGACTGATCGCCTGCATACCGGTAATTAATAAATGCATCGCGTTGCGCATCGTATCTGAAAAGACCTTGTGAGTACGTACCGAACCACAGGTTATTACGATGATCACGCAGCGCGGTAAGTATAGCATTATCAGTCAGGCCACGCGTGCGCCCGTCTGCTTTATAGTGTTTGACTGCTTCACCGGTAATTTTAGATTTATATATACCATCGCCATCAGTACCCAGCCACAGGTTTCCGTTCTCATCATAGCACATGCCATAGTATTGTACAAAACTTACGGATTCATGGGTATACTGACGGATCTGTACTTTTACGAATTTCTCTTTTATACTGCTAATCATGTATACACCATCGCCAAATGTACCGATCCATAAATTTTTGTCTTCGTCTTCATAGAGCGAGAGAATGGTGCGCTTGGAAATGCTGTAGTCGTTGAGATTTTCGATATGTTTGAAGATCACATCATCCAACGGGCGACTGCTGAACTGGCGAAGATCAAGCGAATATAAACCACCGCCCTGCACACCGATCCATAAATTTTCATGGCTATCCGCGAGCAAGGTAAATATACTCTTGCCCGCTATATCAGAGTGACTGGAATTGAAGGTATAGAATTTATTCTCCTGACGTTTGTATAACACCAGTCCGTTCGCTGTACCGATCCATACATTCCCCATCGGATCTTCCGCAAAACAACGAACGTTTAACGATGGCAACAGGTTTTTACCCGAAAGGCTCGTATGTTTTTTAACGATGGTGCCTTTGCTTACTTTAAAAACATCTATACCTCCGTTCTGTGTTCCTACCCACAGCAATCCGAATTTATCTTCCAGCAAAGTGAGCGTTTGAGTGCTGCTCAACTCCGGCAAGGTGTGATCGCTATAGGGTGTAAATACATTTGTTTTTTTATTGAACGATGCAAAGCCGCCACCGTACCAGGCAATCCATAAATTACCGGCACTGCCTTCGGTAATAAAACTCACATCGTTATTCGGCCCAGCGTTGTCTGCGGGGGAAGGATGTTTATAAAGTGTAAACTGTTCTTTGCGTTCATCGAAACGATGCAGACCCTTTCGCGATGACACCCAACATATACCTTCAGAATCTTTAAATATACTTTGAATGAAATTGTCGGCAAGTCCCTGGCTGTTGTCAGGATCGTACTTGAAAACTTTAAAAGAGTAGCCGTCAAACCGGTTAAGACCATCTTCGGTNNCCGTCTTTTATACCGTACCGCTTGGTGCGACTCTTCGGTTCCTGCTGCGCAACAGCCGATGTTGCGAGCAACAGTAGCAGCAATCTTAAAAAATTGAAAAACACATACTCCTTGCGCATCCGTTGTCCTCAAGTCTGAGCGTAAATTCCTTTTAAATGCATTTCTGTTAAAAACCAACCCCGAAATCATTTCTTCGGGCGAGTATTAACAAGTCCTTCTCAAAGAACCGTAACACAACAGCGTTTTTGTGGGGGGATTTGTGTAAAACGTGGGGGATACTTGAAGATTAAATCGTTTTCGGTAGGTCTATTTTATTAAAAATACTGCACGGTGACCATGTCCACGTGTTTTTTCAACAAACCGAATGATCACATCTTCAGATTTTAATGCAATCGATTTAGCCCCTGCTTTTTCCGTATTTATCCCCCGGCAGTGAGCAATAGTGGCGGTAAGTTAAGCCTGTCAAAAATTCTTAACAAACCAAAACTTATTAAATGTATGATTAAACATCTAAAGTATGGAGTGGTGTTACTGGCGACACTTGTATGCGCATGTCAGTCCGAAGAGCCACTCACCACACCTTCATCAAAAACCGTTATTGCCGAAACTGTCGACACAGCCGACAAACGTCTTGGCGCCAGTGGTATAGCCGGTGTTAACTGGGCCGATGGCCGCGATAACTTTGTAGATGGCTGGGTAATTCCATCAGGGCTTACAGCTTCTGATAACTATGCTACTGTTAATGCGAAAGCAAATTCAATTCTTAGTGGCTTTCAAACCAACATGGCGGGAGTTAACACGGTACGACTACCGATCAATCCCAACAGTGTATTAGAGTCATGGTGGAGTGCCTATACCGGAGCGATTGATGCAGCACTGGGCAAAAACATGAAAGTTATACTCGCGTGCTGGGAGTCTGCATCTTCACGCAACGGACTCATTGATGACACCACACAGTTCTGGAACATGTGGCAAGCCGTAGTAAACAAGTACGGCAGCAATAGCAATGTATACTTTGAAGTGTTTAACGAACCTCACGGTTATACACTCGCGCAACTTACTGCTATATATGCAGAGTGGCTTTCGCGTTATCCATCTGTTCCACACGGACGAATTCTGCTGGGAGGAACCGGCTACTCTGAAAATGTTACGGCTGTAGGTGCCGACAGTCGCTTTACCAACTGTTTACTCGCACTGCATAACTATGCATTCTGGACCTCGCATGCTACTGCATTGGAGTGGGAACAAGACTGGCAGAACCGCATTGGCAATTACGCCAGCCGTACCGTTGTAACCGAATATGGTGCGTCTATGACAACCGGTAAAAATTATACAGGCGCTATTAACGGTGACAACGAGATAGCCTATATACAAGGCTCTACCAACAAGTTCAGAAACAGCAACATTGCGAGTGTATATTGGCCGGGCTTGCGCGATGGCGACAGCTATAGCATTCAGACACGCGGTGGCAGTGGAAACAACATTACACTTACAACTACAAACAACTCAGGGGTTACACGCATTCGCTACGGCTGGGGCTACGGAGGTTTTGAACCAACTGGGTACTATCGCATCACAAACCGAAACAGCGGCAAAGTAGTGGATGTAAACGGAGCATCTACTACCGATGGCGCGAGCGTTATACAATGGACATGGAGTGGTGGCACCAATCAGCAATGGCGCATTATAGATATAGGGGGCGGATACCATCGCATTTTGAATCGTAACAGTGGCGATGCCCTCGATGTGAACCAGGCTTCTACAGTAGACGGCACGGCTATCATACAGTGGCCGTGGAACGGTGGCAATAACCAGCAGTGGCAGATCGTTGACAACGGTGGTGGTTACTATCGCATCATCAACCGAAACAGTGGCGATGCGCTCGATGTTAATCAGGGCTCTACCGCGAACGGTGCAACTATTATTCAGTGGCCGTGGAATGGTGGCAACAACCAGCAGTGGCAGATCGTGGCACAATAAGAAGAGCGTTCCATCACTAAAAAATATTTTTGAAAGCCGGCACATTGCCGGCTTTCCTTTTTCTCACAACTTGTATACAACGGTATCCCTACACGATCGTTTGCGTTGCCTGCACCTTTCCTTTGCATGTGTATGCTTTTACCCATATACCTGAAATACTCAGAAAAAGACTGAGTAGTTCTAAGAGCGGCTCTTAAAAATTGTCCTCCAAAAACTTAACAAAGTGCTTCATTTTTGATTTTTATAAATCAGGTGTTCACTGATGTATACAAACTAAACTAGACTCAACTTTGCAGCATTAAAAGCAGGTATATATATGCCTGAATCCTTTATGCAAGAGTCTACAACCAGCGCCACACAAAGTACACAGCACATCGATCGCGTTATTGAAATCATGAAAGATGGTTTGCTTACGCTCGATGAACACGGCAACATTATTACTGCAAATGATGCCGTGCGTGTTATCCTTGGTGTTGCATCGATCGAGACGATTCAGGGAAAAAAATTTACGGAGATGTCTATCGGCGGTGAAGAAGTTGAAAATATAGCTGCATGCCTTACCCTTCAACAAGACTTTCGTGATAAACGCATCAGCTATATCCATCCGTCCGGACAAATTCGCATTATGTTATGCTCGCTTTTGCATAGCAGGGATGAAGCCGGTAAAATTTTATCGCGGTTTGTGCTTTTGCATGATCTTACCCCGGAAGAATCTGCTTCTAAAAAACTTTCTGAATATACCCGCAAGCTTGAGAAGAAGAATAACGAACTCGATCAGTTTGCCTATATCATATCACACGATCTGAAAGCACCGTTACGCGCTATCAGTAACCTGGCGGGCTGGCTTGAAGAAGATTTAGGTCCATCGCTTTCCGGAGATAACAAGAATAATCTACAACTGCTGCGTAACCGTGTAGTTCGCATGGAGTCGTTGATCAATGGTGTATTGGAATACTCAAAGATCGGTCGCACGCAAATCGAGCAGGAACAAGTAGATGTATATGCCTTGCTGAAAGAAGTAGAAGAAATGTTAGCTCCGCCAGCTGCTATAACTTTCAGAATCATTGAGCCTATACCCGTTGTTACCGCACCACGCACCATGCTGCTGCAGGTGTTTGCAAATCTCATCAGCAACGCCATCAAGTATAATGATAAACCGGAAGGATTGATACAGGTATACTGTACTACACAAGATCAGTACCATGAGTTTGTTGTTGAAGACAACGGACCCGGTATACCAGCCGAGTTTCATGAAACGATATTCGTGATTTTCCATACGCTGCAATCGCGCGACAAGTTTGAAAGCACAGGTATAGGTTTAACCATTGTTAAACGAATACTGGAAGAAAACGGTGGCAGGATATGGGTGGAGTCGGAGCCGGGCAAAGGAAGCAAATTTAAATTCCTCTGGCCCAGACAAAATTAACAGAGAAGACAACCTCCAAATATATAGTACATCTATAGCATGAATGGTTCTATTAAATTATTAGTGATTGACGATGACGCAGCAGACAGGCTCCAATTAAAAAGAGCCCTGAAAACCTGTGGCTTCGCATACGAACTTTCGGAATACGAAGCGTTCGACATCACTATCGATTTTAGTGCTTTCGACTGTATATTCCTGGATTATTTATTACCGGGCGAGAATGGACTACTGCTGCTTCGGAAGATACGCGATACCGGGATAAAAACACCCATTGTGATCTTCACGTCACAAGGCAATGAAAATATTGCCGTGGAGTTAATGAAAGCCGGTGCATCAGACTATATCGTAAAGAATGCGATCAACAGCCAGTCGATGGCGCAGGTGTTGCGTAACATGCTCCAGATCGGAGAAATGATCCGCAAAAAAGACGAAGCAGAAAAAGCACTCTGCATCAGCGAAGCAAGGCTGGCCGAAGCACAGCACATTGCCAAGTTTGGTAACTGGGAATTTGATACTGTTCACAACCGCGTACATTTTTCTGAAGAAGTATATAATATACTTGAACTTGAAAAGCATGACGTTGTCCCCAGCTTGGATCTGTACCGCCATCACGTTTACGAGGAAGACAAGCCTTTTGTCAAAGCAAATATTGCACAGGCCGTGCGCGGAGCTCGCGTCAATTATGATCACCGCATACAGACCCGCGCTGGACTTAAGTATATCAATATACAGATATACCCATCACTTGGACAGGATGGTACACTGCAGAAATTTATAGGCATCATTCAGGATATAACAACCCGCAAGCGCGCAGAAGAAGAAATTTTGAAAGCACGCGAGCTCACCGAAAACCTGATGAAAGTAAAAGAGATCTTTTTGGCCAATATGAGCCATGAGATCCGCACCCCCATGAATGCCATACTCGGCTTTACACGATTGTTGTTTGAGACAAATTTATCGCAGGAGCAAAAGAGCTTTGTTGATGCCATCCATTTTTCCGGAGAAAACCTGCTGGTTATTATCAATGATATACTTGACTTGTCGAAGATTCAGAGCGGCAAGATGACCATTGAAAAATATGAGTTCAACATTCACGAACTCATAAAGGGAATTGTAAAAGTACTGCAACCACGCGCACAGGAGAAAGGCCTTACGCTGGTTGATAAAATAGATGCACAACTCTCACCGATCGTAAAGGGCGACCCGGTAAGACTTAACCAGATATTAACGAACCTTATTTCCAACGCGATCAAGTTTACGGAGCGCGGTGGCGTTACCCTGGAACTCACGTCCATTGCCGGAGAAGGTATATATGAGTTATTCGAATTTAGAATACGGGACACCGGTATTGGTATTCCGGAAGACAAACAGTCTGTAATATTCGATGACTTTGTGCAGGCGACAGATGATACTACACGTAAATATGGCGGCACGGGTTTAGGGCTTTCCATCGTAAAAAAATTAGTGACGTTGCAGGAGGGAAAGATCTCCCTGCAAAGTACACCGGGTGCAGGATCAACCTTTATTGTACATCTTACTTTTGAGAAGATCAATATAAAAGATGCAGTTTCTTCAACGGCTATTCCATCGCTTTCGGATTTTGCAGAAAAACTTCGCGGCACCTCGGTTCTGGTAGCAGAAGATAATGTATTGAATCAGACCCTCGTAAAAAAGGTACTGGAGAAAGGCGGTTGCAAAATGGATATAGCTTCCAACGGACTTGAGGCAATTGAATATCTAAAAAGCAATGTATATGATGTTGTGCTGATGGATGTACAGATGCCGGAGATGGATGGTTACGAAACCACGCAGTATATACGTACTAAACTGGCAGCACCACAAACTACAATACCCATTATTGCCATGACGGCACATGCGTTTGGTGATGATGTGTCGCGATGCATTACAGCCGGCATGAATGACTATATATCCAAACCATTCAAGGCTGAAACACTATACCTGAAGCTTCTCAAATACAAGGAAGGTTCTGATACCAGCAAAGCAGGTTTACTCACATCCGGGCAAACTATCGCCAGCTATGCAATGGATTTTTCTGTCGATAAATTTATAGCCAGCAATCAGAATATACCTGCTGATTTTTTTGAGATACTGGAACGTGAAACACCTGTGTTCATTGCAGCCTTGCATCATGCTGTGGAGAACCGCGATCTGCAATCCGTAAAGTCCATTTGCTCCCAGATCAAATCATCATTCAGCTTGTTAAAGATTATTCAACTCGATCACCTTGTTGACGACCTGATCTTTTTAATGGATAATGGCCAGACCAATGCATTCGAAATTATTCATAAACCACTGGACGTGTTGATATCACTTCTGGCGGCAGTTAACCACGCACTGAAAAACAGTTTGAAAAAGATTAACTAAACGATGTTTAAAAATCTTTCCATTCGCATCAAGATTATAATCGGCCAGGTGTTTTTAATCGCCATGGTATCTGTTTTCATATACAGTTACTATCCGCAGCAACAGGAACAACTGGCCATCCGCGCAATCGAATCGAAGATCCAAAGTATCAGCAACATGTTTTCGATCGGGGTTGGTATTGGTATGGGTGAAACGGACCTGGTAGCCGTATCAGAAGCCATGGAATGGGCTCACACCGACAGCGCAGTAGTATATATATCGGTACACAACGATCAGAATCAGGAGATCACCAGTCTGAACCGATTGGACAATAATACAACGGCTCCCCTACCCGCTCTTAACAAGTATAACGAGCGTATCGAGATCGATGGTGTGATCTACTACAAGAGTAACATCGTTTATCAGAATACCATATTCGGAACATTGGTTATCGGCTACTCTTTAAAACAGATGAACGCGATGATCGGCTCCCTCAAACGCACCACCAGCTATTTCTGCCTGGCATTATTCACCATTGGCGTACTGGTTTCTTTTGCCATGAGTAATATGATTACGGCTAACATTCTGAAACTCGATCAAACCGTTCGTGCCATATCCAGTGGTGCCGAGCAGGTATATGTTACGGTTAACAGCAATGACGAAATCGGTAAGCTCGGACGTGCCTTCAATCACATGCTTCATCGTTTGGAAAAGTCGCGACTTGAAATGATCCGATACTCGGAACAACTAAAGAAACAAAACGAAGAACTGAACCAGTTCAGCTATGTTGTCTCACACGATCTGAAAGCACCGCTACGTGCAATCTTCAAATTATCGGAGTGGATTGAAGAAGACCTCGGTCCTGCTATACCGGCTGAATCAAAAAAGAATATGCAGATTCTGCGCGGACGTGTATTCAGGCTGGAAGCGTTAATCAACGGATTGCTGGAATACTCGAAAGTAGGAAGGCTTGAAGTTCCGGTAGAGCGCGTTGACGTTTATAGCATGTTGAAAGAAACAACGGACCTGCTAAATCCTCCGGCTCATATCAAAATAGAAATCAAAAATGGCATGCCGGTATTGAATACCAAGAAGTATTTATTGCAGCAGGTGTTTATCAACCTCATTGGCAATGCCATCAAGTATAACGATAAGGAAGAGGGAAAAGTAATTATATCTTCACATGAGGCTGGCGATTTTCATCAGTTCACAGTAGAAGACAATGGTATTGGTATAGCACCTGCCTATCACGGAAAAGTATTTGAAATGTTCCAGACACTGGAATCGCGCGACAAGGTAGAAGGCACCGGTATGGGACTAGCCATTATCAAAAAAAGTGTTGAAGATATAGGAGGCTCGATACGGATAGAATCCGAAGAGAACCAGGGAGCGCGGTTCATTTTTACCTGGCCGAAAGCAGCCTGATCCAAAAATCAAACTATAGCATTAAAAGACCAACCACATAAATAGTATGACAAACCTGATCCATATACTTCTGGTAGAAGACGATGAAGTGGATATCATGAATGTACAACGTGCATTTAAAAAGAATAACATCAGTAATCCATTGCATGTTGCACGCAACGGTGTAGAGGCACTTGATATGTTGCAAGGTAAACATACCGAGAAAGTTATACCGACACCGCGTGTTATTCTGCTGGACATTAATATGCCACGCATGGGCGGTATTGAATTTCTTACAGAACTGCGAAAGTTACCAGAGCATAAATCGGCCAGTGTGTTTGTGATGACAACTTCCAACGAAGAGAGTGATAAGGTTGCTGCGTATAACCTGAACGTTGCAGGCTATATTTTGAAACCGCTTTCGTTCGAAGGGTTCACCAGTGCAGTATCCATTCTGAATCATTATTGGCATTTGTGTGAAATGCCGCAAATCTGATCTATAGTCTGCAAGCTATGTTCTGTACCATTCGAACCATAATGATCTGCTGCAGCTTCGCACTGTGTACCGGTACTTCGGTACTTGCACAGACATCTGCATTCGGAGAATTACAGGTTGCCTATATATTCAACTTTGCCAAGTATGTCAAATGGCCGAAGGAAGGTCCTTCCGTTGTTATCGGCATCTACGGTGAAGTGAAGAACATAGAGTATTGGAGAAGTCTGTTGTCTGAAAAGAAAGTTCGTAACAAAACAATACAGTTGAGACAGATTACAACACTGGAAGCGCTCGATGATGTAAACATCATTTATGTACCGGAAAGCGGGTCAGAAGATTTTAAACTGCTCACGGCCGCTACTACCGGTAAAAGTATACTGCTTGTTACGGAAGAAGACCTGATCAAACGTGGTGCCGCCATCAGCTTTGTGGTGGAAGATGAGCGTTTAAAATTCAAACTCAAACAATCGGCACTTGCGGATATAGGTTTAACCGCAACGGACGGGCTACTGAAATTAGCCATACTGAAATGAAAACCACATCCACTATATATAGAATAAACAATGTACTTAAACTTCAAAAATCATCATGAAAAGAATCATTACAGCACTCTTACTTGTGACCTGTGCAGCACCAGCGATGCTATACGGACAACAGGCAGATACTGTTAATACCCAGGATTATTTTAGTCTCAGCCTGGAAGAGCTGATGAGCATTACCATTACAACGGCTTCAAAGTCGGCAGAGAGTTTAAAAGATGCAGCTGCCGTGGTCAGTGTGATCAGCGCCAAAGACATTGAACGCTATGGTGCCAAGTCGTTAAGCGAGGTGTTAGACCGCGCCACTAATATATACTTTACCAGCGGCTACATGTATCGTAACAACATGGTATCGATACGTGGCAATGTTACTGCGATTGCCAATACAAATGTGCTGATCCTTGTGGATGGTCGTCCTTTCCGCGAAAGTCTGGACAATGGTATGAACTCGGCTATCTATAGTGCCTTTCCGTTGAACCGCGTGGAGCGCATTGAAATTATCCGTGGGCCCGGTTCTGTACTTTATGGTACGTGTGCCTTAACCGGTATCATCAATATCATTACGAAAAAAGTTTCTGACGCTGCACCGGTTTCAGCCAGTGTATCCTACGGAACGTTCAACACCAAACAAGCACAGGCAAGCGCAGCGAAGCAATTCGGTAAATTACAAGTTGCCGGTGGTATAAATTACCTCGATAGTGACGGCTGGGACTTCACTGCGTATGGTGAACCTGAAATTGTTTTATATCCCGATGGCAGCTCTGGTCTTACACCAGCCCAGCAGAATACGGTTAAAATATATGAAGAGTCATTCGGAGGAAACCTGAATCTATCCTACGGTAACCTGAAACTGCTAACCAACTATACGCATACAACACAAGCCAACATGGGCGCATTCCCGATGTGGCTTAATAATACAGCAGGTTCTGATGAAGCGCTTGATTTTAATACCACGGTTAATCGTTTTCTGGCAGACATCGGCTATGAAAAAGAATTCACGAAAAACTGGCGTACAACGCTCAACGCTACCTATAACAGCATGTACCGTGAGAAACTGTTTCCGTACCTTAAAAATCTCGGAGAAGATGCACGCTCAAACGATTACCTGCTGGAGTTAACAAACTATATCAAGCCGCTTCCAAACATGAATCTGATCATTGGTGGATTAACCAATACGCAAACCGGTAATGCCTATACATCCTCCAAAATCACCAATGCAGAATCGCCACTAGGTTATGATGTAATAAATCCGTTTGACAATTCCATCAACAATACGTCTCCTTACCAGACTGTGAAGTCATACAATCAAACCTGGTGGAGTATATATGCTCAAGGTGATTATACCATCGGTAAAGTTGTAAAGCTTATTGCCGGTGCACAGGGTAACAAGGTTACCGGCAACGATCTGTATATAGCACCGCGTATCGGAAGTATATTTTATACCAGTTCTTCTACCGGTATAAAAGTTATGTATGGAAAAGCTTTCCGCTCGCCTACGCAAAATGAGCGCCTGGGCAGCAACGTTCCGGAAATATACCCGAACCCGGATCTGAAGCCGGAAACTATTGGTACATTTGAGACACAGTTCTTTTATACCAAGCCTTCCTTTGAAGCTTACCTGACGTACTATAACAGCAAGCAGGAGAATATCATCCGACAGTCTATTGACGACTCCGAAAGAATAGATGTATCATTCGGACCAGGCTTAACATTTCAGGTACCTACGTATCTGAACGGTGGTCACCTACGCTCACAAGGTGTGGAACTGGAAACGAAAACAATTATTACCAAAGCACTTTCGCTTACAACCGGTTTCAGTTACCAGACTACGATCGATGATATGGACAACCGCGATGACCTGGGTATGCCTAAGGTTATGCTGAAGGCCGGTGTATCCTATACACTTCCATTTGGCGTGCAACTGGGTATCTATAATTCTTACTTCGGCAAAGGTGGCTCTATCAACCGCGATTATACGGTTAACATCAACCCCGAGGTTAAGGCCTTCAATTACCTGAGCGCAAATGTGCAGTATAAAATCAACAAGAACCTGGTGGTAGGTATATATGCAACCAACGTTCTGGATGAAGATGTTTATTATCCTGAATATCGTAACCGTAATATCAACTCGCTGCCAGGCAGAGGCGGCAGAGCGATTAACGGAAATATAATTTTCAAACTCTAACCTGACCTGTAGTTCATTATACTGATCGGGCACTGTCACACCACGGCAGTGCCCTTCAGTATATCTCTTTATCCCAGCTTTCCTTCCGCCAGGGCAGTTCCTTCCACACGGGCTTTGATCTTGGCAAAGGCTATATCACGAGCCGTTGATATATCGTCTGCAAAAGGCGAGAATCCGCAGTCATCGGTAGTACCCAGCTGATCGGGCGATATATAGCTTGCTGCTTCCTGAACGAGGTCGCAAATCTCTTCGCTGCTTTCCACACGCGGATTCAACACGTTGGTCACTCCGAGGTATACTCGCTGCGAAGGTTTCAGCAACCGCTTCACCAGTTTAAGTATATCTTTTTTATTTTTCTCGGCTGCATACTCCAGATAAAAATTACTGACGTGCAAATTAAAAAGATCTGGCAGCAGATCGGCATAGTCTACATCTGCACTGTGCGTGGAGTCATGATCACCACCGGGACATGTATGTATACCTATACGAGTACGGTCTTTGGCAGAGAAACGATCGAGCACCTGGTTGTTCAAGTCAATAAGCATTCGTAAAAGCGCCCGTGTCGGATCAAGTTTTACGGCAAGTCGCGCTTCTGTAAAATCGATCTGTACCATGTGCGCGCCATCCTGCAAACACATACGTATATCAGCTTCGGCTTCATCAAGCAGATCAGCCACGAACTGATCGCGCGGATACCCGGCAATACCATCTGCCGGATATAGCAGGCTGAGCGCTGATGCCGATATAACAGCCTGCTTTACCGGTAACCTGGTAAACGCTTTTGCCTTCTTCAAATACCGGTTAGCATGTATACTATATTTGAATCGACCACCGGTGAGCCGTGGCAACTGCCGTGTATGTCCATCTGCAAACGGAATAACAATTCCATCGCTGGCGAGCTGTGTCATTCCTTCGAGCGGGTACGTAACAAAACTTGATTTAGACTGCTCACCATCCGTAATAACCGGGGAGCCGGTCTGTTCAAATTGTTCAATGGTCTCGATCAATGCTTTGTCCTGTGCGGTAAGCAGTTCTTCGAATGTGATCTTCTGGGCCGAGAATGCCTGCATGGCTTGCGTGAGATAGGCAGGACGTGGTATACTTCCAATAGGTTCCGTTGGAATTTTCATAGTCTTAGAATGTTAGAAGAAGGATAAAAAAGAATAATGATATAGTATAGCTTTATAGCAACCGAAAATATAGTCTGCCAATTTTTGCTATACACTGAAACAGGAATGTTATAACATCAACATTTGGGGCGGGCGCCTGATGGACGATATGAATGACGAAACAAGTATTTTACCTCGGGTTTGCTGTTGCAAATTTATTACCCAACCGGAAATATATCTATGCAACACCGTTGTGGTTACTACATATTCTTTCATCAACAAAGACATTGGTTTGGTTGTTTGTCTACTCGAATGTTGCTGATCGGTAAAAGAATAGGCAACCTCCTCAAACACTTCATGCATTTTTCGGTTTACTTCATCGCGAATACAAACCAGGATTAATGTATCATTCGCAAGCTTCTGTTTCACAAGGCGATAAAATGTGCCGCTGTGCTCGAACGTTCCGTTTACTCTCACAAACTCGCGCATGTTAAAGGCATAAGGAACCGCTATCGGTATTTTAATGGTATGCACTTCATTTTCACGGTAGCGTTCAGCATCCAGCCAGGCCAGCATACCGATTTCGTGTTTATACTTCCATCCCATGAACAGACCATAATACCCCGTGGCATTCAAAAGAATGAGACAAGGTTTTTCTTACCATGGGGCGGGTAGCGGCAACAGAAATCTAAACACAAAATCGGTACAGAACAACGGTGGCAAGGTTTTTTATCAGGCTGAATTATAGCTATATACATACCGGGCGGGCACGATCCGGGAAAAATTTTCACCCGTTGGAACAACTTTTTAGCAATACTGTACAATATCCTCGGGGGTAAAATCGACTATGTCTGTAAAATGATTTTCCGATTACCCCAAGAATCGAGGATTGAAGTTTTAAAGGTACTGGACAGGATCGGTTTTTCTCAGTTATTTTTCAGGAGTATAGGTGTCTATATATATACTCCTGACTAATGCGACCAACGCGCACAAAATGACTACGTACTAATCTATCCTTCCTACCAACAACCGTTTTTTGCCGACAAAACTCCATTGCGTCTATACGGTATATAGTAATGTAGTCGGTATAGTATGTGCATGAGCTGTATTTATATAGCGGTATATCGAATTTTTTATACAGTATAGATGTTACCCCATCACCATCTATACAAAAAAGTAACGATTGCGAATAAAAACATGAATCTGCAAAATGTTTTCACCTCGTGAAACGTTTTGATTTTCGAATTGACTTGAGGGAACTGTTTATGCAAACCAAAACCTATACACTATCCAATGACTTTACGGATCTCCGTGATTTTATACTTACGCTTCCGCTAAATTTTGACAATGCCGGTACAATTATTCAGGACAACCGGAATGTTATTAAATCCATTTCTACTCCACAGGGTACAGTCGTAGTGAAGAAGTTTAGCGGCATGTATTTCTTTAATCGCCTCGCCTACTCGTTGTTCAGAAAATCTAAGGCGGCCAGATCATATTTATACTCCAGGCAACTGAACGATAAAGGTATATCTACACCACCACCCATCGCGTGGCTCGACTGCTATAAATTTGGGCTGCTCAACGAAAGTTACTTTGTAAGTCTGCACAAGCCCGATAAAACACTTCGGCAGATGACGGAGGTTAAGGGCACCTTCAAAAGTTTACTCTATAAACCGTTGGCGTCTTTTGCGCTTACATTACATCAACTCGGTATTTATCATGACGACTTTTCATCCGGAAATATTTTAATCCATGAAACTCCGGATGGTTATGACTTTTCTATGGTTGATCTGAATCGGATCAAATTTCAAAAGGTAAGTTTTGAACAAGGACTTCGGAACCTTGCCAAGCTTGCGTTAACCGATGATGAATTTAATATACTGGTGAGTGAATATGCACGCATACAAAACAAGTCGCCTGAAAAATCATGCAAGTTATTCTGGAGCTATAAACGCAGATCATCTTTCATTCGCAAGATCAGGAAGCGGCTCAAAAAATATGCGTTAACCCCGCTTGAAAGTATATTTACCGGCAGACGTGTATTGTTCCTGATGCTTATTGAAGAACTGATCTGGTTCTGATCTATACTTTTAACCTATACATATATACCATCCGTTGCTTGTCTTTATTTTTCAGGTAACGTATCTTCACCCGAATGAGCATTAAGAAAAGAATTAACAAGATCAGAGGTGCACTCACACGTTCGCTGACCCGAAACATTGGTGCATCAACCAAGAATAATACAGGTTATGGTTTACAGGGCCAGCCTGATATTCGCAGAGTTCTGATCTGTCGCCCGAATCACCGGCTCGGTAATTTATTACTGACAACTCCGCTGGTGCAGGAGATAACCGAGACCTTTCCGAATGCCAGGATCGATCTGTTTATAAAAGGTGGTGCCGGGTCTTTGATATTCCGAAATTATAAGAATATAGATACGCTCATTCAGTTGCCGAAGAAACCGTTCAAAGATCTTTTAAAATATTTACGAGGCTGGCTGCATATACAGAAGACACGATATGATATAGTAATTAACGTTGTGTCCAACTCATCGTCTGGTCGTTTATCAACTAAATACGCTAATGCCAAATTCAGATGCTTTGGTGATGTTGATAGCAGTATACTCACGAAATATCCGGATGCAGACCACATGGCCAAGTTCCCGGTATATAGTTTTCGCGAATTTCTGACACAACTCGG
>DJFR01000118.1:27053-27476 GCA_002432545.1 Flammeovirgaceae bacterium UBA5867
GGGGCAAAAAATTACTCTCGGATATTGTAAAGAACGATCGCAAGACAATTGCCTTGTTTACCTATGCCACGGGAGATAAATGTTATTCAGAAGCCTGGTGGCAGGAGTTCTATAGCAAACTGAAAGCGATTTACCCAGACTATAACATTATTGAAGTATTACCGGTTGAAAATATATCGCAGCTCGCCTTTTCGATACCAAGTTTCTATAGTAAAGATGTTCGCGAAATCGGATCGTTCATTACCAACACCAATCTGTTTATCGGAGCCGACAGTGGCATGATGCATCTGGCCAGCGCCTCCCATGCCCCCACCGTTGGACTCTTCAAAATAACAAACGCCAAAATATACGCCCCCTATAATAACAACAGCCTCGCTATTGATACGAGTGAGAAGAGTATAGATGAGTGCGTGGGGATTATCA
>DJFR01000026.1:0-15876 GCA_002432545.1 Flammeovirgaceae bacterium UBA5867
TCTATATATCTCGCAGATGATGGAAGTACCCCGAAGGATACTCCTCATCCACGGACATCTGGTTGTTTAGATGATAACGTAACTAAATGATTTCTCGAGTACCTGGCATTTATAGGCGGCTTGTACCGTAGCGCCCAGACTGTCGTACCATTCTTTTTTGAATGGCTTGGCATCGATCGATTCAATGCCTGCTATTTCAGCAGCGGTGCCACACAGAAATGCGCTGTCTGCGGTTTCGAGTTCTTCTACTTTGATTTGTTTTTCTTTCACCGGTATATCTAACTCACGGCAAATGTTAATTACCGTTTGACGTGTTATACCGGGAAGTATATGTCCGAGTGAAGGAGTATATAACACTCCGTCTTTCTCCATGAAAAAATTTGCGCCAGGTGCTTCAGCAACAAAGCCATTCATATCGAGCATCAGTGCTTCATCATAACCTCTAACTTTTGCTTCGCTTGTTGCCAGGATTGAGTTTACATAATGACCGGTAACTTTTGCTTCCATCTTGAGTGAGTTCGGGTTGGGGCGCTGGTACGATGAAACACACATCTTCAGTTGTTTCTCGCCATGGTATTTATCCCACTCCCATGTACACATCATCAGGTATACTTCATCGGTATGGGTAAGCTGCATGTTTGGTCCGCAGTATACCAATGGTCTGATGTAGGCATCACTCATATCGTTCTTCTCCAGTAACTGATAGGCTATCTGGATGAGTTCTTCGGTTTCGTAGTGGAATGGTATTCCAACTAACGCACAACTTTTCTTCAGACGTTCAAAGTGTTCATACGCTTTGAAGATCTTTACACCATTCATTGTTTGATAGGCACGAATCCCTTCGAATGCACCAAATCCATAGTGAAGCGATTGACTATACAAATCAGTATGTGCATCAACAGCCTTTATGAACTTGCCATTCAGGAATAAGATCGTGTCTTTCGTGTAGTACATATTTACAACTGTTAGTTTGTAGTTTTTTATATAAAACAAAACCGCCCCGAGGCTATCGGGGCGGTTTGTGATTTTTTTGTCAAAAAATTATACCACTATCGCCCCCGCGGGTTTGACAAGTAGAATGCTCACAATAATTACAGGCACAGAAAGGCTATTCAACTCCGTAGAGTTAAACAAGCGTTCGGTGATTTGCTGATTGTTCATCATAAAATTCTGTGCGAGTACAATTGTCACAAATAATCAATTACGATTCAAGTGAAACGGAAAAAATATTTGAAAATTTCGCTAAAAACGAATGTTAGCTACTACTTACAGCTGTTCGTAAGACTTTGAATTTTGCATGTCAAAGGCGCTGGAATCAAAGCTCTTTTGGGCTCGTCCGATAACTATTTGGGACAGATGAACGCAGCAAAAATCCAGCGGTTTCTATGCACTGGCCTATATATATTCTTCGAAGTTGTAACAGAAAAAATTATTCGTCTTTTAAAACTGTAACCGGGTTGGTGAGCGCTGCCTTGATAACATGGTAACTTGTTATAGCCCATGCAGTAGCCAATATACTTCCACCGGCTATAATAAACGCCCAAGGAGATATAGGCACACGATACTGAAATTCTTCAAGCCAGCTCGTCAGTCCCCAGATACACAAGGGCGTACTCAATGCAATGGCTACAACAATCAGCAATGTATAGTCTTTCACCACGAGCAACCATATATTCAACACGGATGCTCCTACTACTTTACGAATGCCGATCTCTTTGGTGCGTTGTTCCAAAGTATATATGATCATGCCGAGTAAACCAAAGCACGCTATCAAAATGGCAAGTGCCGAGAAGACTGTAAGTGCCTGACCAAATTTTTCCTGCGAACGAAAATTGCGTTCGAAGGAAGCATCCACAAAATCATACAGAAAAGGATGATTGCCTGCGTGTTGCTGCCAGTTCTTTTGTACAGCAGCAATCAGTTTCGATAACGACTCTTCATTGCCGGGTGTAATGCGCAATACGGTAAACTTCTGCCCGACCGTAAATATATCGCTCTTGATGTGGAAGATCGCCATGGGCTGAATAGGCTGATTGATAGACCAGTAATGGAAATCTTTTACAACACCAATTACTTCATAGCGACCACGGCCCGGGTAATCTACTTTCTTGCCGAGAACGCTTTCGTTTACGTCCCAACCCAATGCCGTTACTGCTGTCTCATTAAGGATGATCCGGTCTTTATCACCCGGTATATCTCTCGAGAAATTGCGACCAACAACCAGGTTTACGCCTAATGTAGCAGCATACTGCTCATCTGCTTTTATATAGTTTAACGGAGTAATTTTTCCACCGGAGTCTTCACCGCTGAACTGATCGCCATCGGCAAGATACGGTGGCACACCGCTGCACCACGATGCTTTTTCTATACCCGCTATATTTTCAAGTGCATGAACAAAATTTTCCGGATCGCGAATCCATTCCACGCGGTTTACTACCATCAGGTTCTCGCGATCGAAGCCTATATCTTTTTGTCCGAGGAATCGCAATTGCTGGAATACCACGATGGTACAAACAATCAACACCATCGAGATCACAAACTGGAATGTTACCAACCCGTTGCGTAACGTTTTACCTTGTTTACCCGTGCGCAATTTTCCTTTCATAGCCTCCACCGGAGAAAACTTGCTGAGAAATATAGCGGGGTAACTTCCGGATAATAAACTCATCACAACAATCAGCCCCAGCAACATCCACACTATATCCGGATGTTGTATAAGATTTAATGAAAGCTTGCTATCGGTAAGCACATTGAAGAAAGGCAGCAGAAGTTGCACCAGTCCCAAACCGATTAGCGCTGCGAGACAACAGAACATAAATGCTTCAGAAAAGAAATGCAGTGCGAGTTGAATTTTATCAGAGCCCATGATCTTGCGCAGACTTGATTCTTTTATTCTGCGGGTATACTGTGCGGTAGAAAGATTCATGAAGTTGATGCATGAAAGCAAAATGATCAGCACCTCAACGCCCATTAGTATATATACCGTAGTAGCATTGCCTACACTGTTCAGGCGATTATATATATTGGTAGAATGAAGGTGAATGGATGTGAACGGCTGAACAAACAAGTCCCATTTCTTACCGCTTTTGATATAATCATCGTATGACTGGTTCATGATGCGCTGCAACGTGCCATCGGCATACTTGCGTGGCAGTGTTTGCAGCTTGGCTTCGAATGCCGGTACCGAAGTTGTCTCATCCAGTAAAACAAAAGTCTCGAAGGTAGTCCAAAGCCAAAGGTCGTTGGCTTGCATGATTCGCGGAAAGCTGCTCATCGATACCAGTATATCAAATTCTATATAGGAGTTGTCAGGCACATCTTTCACAACCGCGGTAACTTCATAAGTCTCTTTCACGCTGTCTTCACCAACCTGCAGTAATTTTCCGACAGCTTCTTTTGATCCAAAATATTTTTTTGCTGTTGACTCCGTCAGTATAGCAGAGTGCGGCTTTTGTAAAGCTGTTTTTATATCACCCTTTACCAGTGGAAAAGTAAATACATGGAAGAAGTTAGAATCAACTGCGAGTATGTTGGATTCGTCAAACGAGCGTATATTGTTTTTATCTTCAGCGTTTGTTACCAGAAAATTTCCGGGAGGCTGCACGCGTGTTACCTCTTTTGCTTCCGGTATATCTGTTTTTATAGCATACGCTACACCAGGGCCAAGCGAGGCGAACTGGTTGTTATCATTCTCGCCCCAGATAAAAGTCTGATTAATGCGGTATATATTCTCGGCATTTTCATGAAAGCGATCGTAACTGAATTCGCGATCCACATACAGGTATATCAACAGCGTGCTGACGATACCTGCGGTGAGACCCAACAGGTTAATAGCTGAGAATAATTTCTGACGTCTGATGTTCCGGACAAAAAGAAGAAGATAATACTTGATCATACCAGCGTTTAGGGATTTGACTGACTTAAGACAAAGGTCATACCATTGCCGAAATGATCAAAATAAGCGGTTTTCCAGAAAAAATAGCGTCCGCTAACAGTGCAGGGTGTTCGATTTCGGAATTAGGTACCCGCAGATTAACCGGATGTGCGCAGAATAAATAAACGCATTACCTGAATAAATCTGCGGGTCAAAAAACTACTCATCTTTAAGCACTGTCACAGGATTCGTGCGCGCAGCTTTTATCACATGATAGCCCGTTATGGTTATAGCGGCCAATAACATACTGCCCCCTGCTATAGCAAATGCCCACGGAGATATACTGATCCTGTAGTTGAAATCTTCGAGCCAATTGTTGAGAAACCATATACAGAACGGAGTGCTCAATACGACCGCGAGTAGAATCAGCATCGTATAGTCTTTCACAATCATTATCCAGATGCTGAAGGCAGAGGCTCCAACAACTTTACGAATGCCGATCTCTTTGGTGCGTTGCTCCAGGGTATAGATGATCATTCCCAACAAACCAAAACATGCAATCATAATGGCGAGGACAGCAAATACTACCAGCGCTTTTCCAAATTGCTCTTCGGCTCTGTAGCTTTCAGCAAATGCCTGATCAACAAACTCGTATTGAAACGGAGCATCACCGGCATGTTGCTCCCAGCTTTTCTGAAGTGATGTTATACAAGTATTCCATGCAGCCAGATCGCCCGGTGTAATACGAAGTGCCATGGACTGATGTCCGTTGGTCGCAATACTTCCTTCCACATGAAATATACCCAGTGCTTCAATCGGTGCCTGCAATGTCCAATAGTTGAAGTCTTTTACAACACCAATCACTTCAAATTCTTTTTCCTGTCCGGGATATTGCACCTTCTTTCCAATCACACTTTCATCTACAGTCCAGCCGAATTCCTTCACCGCTGTCTCATTCAGAATAACGCGCTCTTTATCTGCCGGTATACTTTCAGAAAAATTGCGACCTACTTTCAATTCAAGGTTTAAGGTTGGCAGGTAATGCTGATCTGCTTTTACATAATTCAATGATACCTGTTTATCAACAGAGCCTTCACCATTAAACTGATCGCCATCGTATATTCTTGGAGGAACCGATGTAGCCCACGATGCTGCTTCCACACCCGGTATATTTTCAAGTGTATGTAAAAATGTTTTCTTATCGTTTATCCATTCGGCACGATTGATTACCACCAGGTTCTCACGATTAAAGCCTATATCTTTTTGTGACAAATAGCGAAGCTGCTGAAACACCACAAGCGTACATACCACCAACACCATGGAAATAACAAACTGAAATGTTACCAATGTATTGCGCAGTGCCTTTCCTTGTTTACCGGTGCGCAGTTTTCCTTTCATCGCCTCTACCGGGGCGAACTTGCTCAGGAAAATTGCCGGATAACTTCCGGAGAGCAAACTCATGGCAACGATGAGACCTCCCAACACGAGCAGCACAACCGGCTCGCGAAGTATATTTAAATGAAGATCATTATTCGTTAACACATTAAAGTAAGGTAATGCCAGTTGTGTTACACCAAAACCTATAGCTGCCGCAATGAAACAGAACATAAAAGCTTCAGCAAAAAAATGAAATGCGAGTTGAGAACGAGCCGAGCCTAATATTTTACGGAGACTTGATTCCTTGATCCTGCGGGTATATTGTGCGGTTGAAAGATTCATGAAATTGATACACGACAGCAACACGATAAATACCTCCACACCCATCAATACATACAGCGTTGTAATGCTCCCGACAGTACCGACACGATTATATATATTGGAAGAGTATAAATGTATATCCGTGAGTGGTTGTACAAACAGTTCCCATTTCTTGCCACTTTTAATATAGTCATCGAAAGACTGGTTCATTACGTTTTGCAAGGTGGTCTCCGCATACTTCCGCGGAAGCACGGGTAATTTTGCGCGTACGGCTTCTACGGTAGCACGCTCGTCCAGCAATACAAAAGTTTCAAAGGTTGTCCATATCCAGCTCCAGCTACGCTGCTTTACCTTGGGCAAACTGCTCATCGATATCAGCATATCAAACTGAAAGTATGAATTGGCAGGAGGATCTTGCACAACACCGGTAACCTGGTATACTTGTTTGGCTTCACCGGAAGCGCCATTATAATGATCGGTATTGATATCATCTACCTCCAGCAGTTTTCCGACAGGTTCTTCATCACCAAAATATTTGCTCGCTGTCGTTTCTGTTATCACTACACTGTTCGGATGGCGGAGCGATGATTCCATATCGCCTTTTAGCAACGGGAAAGTAAACACTTTCAGAAAGTTTGAATCAACTGCCAATATACCTCCCTCATCAAACGCCAATGCTTCGTGTTTAGGATTTGTATACGACACCAGGAATTTTCCCGGAGGATGTACGCGTGTTACTTCTTTTACTTCCGGAATTTCCGCTTGCAACGCGAAGGCTACACCCGGACCAGTTGATGAAAATTGATGGTCATCATTTTCGCCCCAGATAAAGGTCTGATTGATCCGGAAGATATGTTCGGCATGTTTATGAAAACGATCGTGACTGAATTGATCTGTTACATACAGGTATATTATCAGTGTGCTGACTATACCGGCTGTAAGACCCAGCAGGTTTATAAATGAAAATAATTTTTGACGTTTGATGTTACGAAAGAACAGCAGGAGATAATACTTCAGCATACAAGTAGTTTATGCTATAAATACAAAGCATATACCACACTGCTATTATGCAAAATCACCGTTTAAATGCAGGGTTAATAAAATCGAGCGTACGGTATCTACCGATACGTGTCCGATTCTGAAAATTTCTTAGCCCGCAGAATACAGATAGACGCAGATCAATTCTGGAATATCAAATGCACGCTGCGGGGCAGCAAAGGATTATGACTGCAGGTACTCTACTATACCATCGCGAATGGCTGTGAACGTTTTGATGAGTGTATCTTCGTCTTCTTCGAGCAGCGTAACGCGGAAGCCCTGCAGCTCTGAACAGAACGATGATATAGGTACTACGCAAACACCCTTGGCACCGAGCAGATAGTATACAAAACGTTTATCAAGTGCTATATCATGCTTCGGAGTTCCGTCTGTATTATTTACCCAGCTGTCAACCAGACTGCTGATCTGGGCGTTCGCGATCTTCAACTTCTGCGTTGACTTTAGACTTCCATCGCGGAATATAATGGTATTGTAAAAAGCGCCAAACGTTTCGTTGAATGTAAGCTGCGGTACGGTACCCAGTATATCTGAAATAATTTTACTTCTGCGACCGATATTTTTGTTGGTCGCCTCCCGATATACTTTAAAACGCGGGTCGCCCAGTATCTTGGGTATTGTAAGCTGCGGCAATTTGGTAGAGCATACTTCAATCATCTTGGCATTGTCCAATGCCTGGCAGAAGCGGTTAAAGTCTTCATCCTTATCACGGTTGTAGTATTCCATCCAGCCACAGCGCGCACCCGGCCACGGTAATTCTTTGGATATACCTTTCATGGATATACCCGGCACATCTTCAATGATCTCGGCCAATGAATATGCCCGCGCTCCATTGTACGTAATGTTAATATAGATCTCATCGGCCAACAGAAAGAGGTTGAACTCCTTCGCGATCTCCACAATGCGCTTCAAGGTTTCCAGCGGATATACCATTCCCGTTGGGTTATCGGGATTGATAATGAGTATACCCACTACATTCGGATTATACTTTACCTTGTTGTATAGATCATCGAGGTCCGGATACCATTTGTTGTTGGGATCCAGTTTATAAGTTAACGGTTCATGCGCTGCATGCGCGGCTTCGGCACTGGAGTGTGTGGAGTAAGCCGGTGACGGACCGATTACCCGTGAGGTACGCGATATGAACTGGTATGCTTTGGAAATAGCATCGCCCAGTCCGTTAAAGAAACAGATGTCTTCCGCGGTAATTTGTACACCGCCCATCGCATTGGTCTGCCTGGCCAGGAATTCTCTTGTTTCCAGCATCCCTTTGGAAGGACAGTAGCTATAGGTATCATCCTGTTTCATCATATCAGAAATGATATCCTTGATCCACTGCGGAAGTTTGTGATGCTTCTGTATAGGGTCGCCAATGTTCTCCCACGAGATGGCTACACCAAGTTTTTTTAACTGGTCAGCCTTCTTTACGATCTCACGGATCTCATAGCTTAATTCCTTTGCACCTTCGCTTAATAACTTCTGCCGCATGATTAAAAAATTTCAAGCAGCGATGTTGAGAGTTTTGCAGGAAGGATTCAAGTATAATGACTAAAAAATTTTTAGGAACAAGTGTTTGGTAGCGAATGACATCCATTCATTTGCCTGATTGAAGGATAAGCTTGCTGATAATAGCTACCTATAAATCATCCAAAACCAATCTTCGTAGCAATCTCTTTTATCCCCCCTGTATGCATTGCATTCAACAGGGCTATATTAATTTCCTTCAGTCTGGTCCAATCTTCGCTACTCCATGCCTGATCACCAGCATCAAAAAGATTTCTGATATTAACAGTATCTGGCATTTTAACACGTTCATGTTTTAACCACGCGAATACTTCCGTAAGGTATTCCGGACTACGCCATTGAATACGGTTGCCCAGGGCACGCAGCTCTTCTACTTTTTCTAATATTTTATACGGGCTGCTTCCTGACAGGTATATATCTTCCTGTGCTATAATTTCCTGTAGCACTTTCCTTTCAACATCGTTGCCCTGCTTGCTGACTATATCTTTACAGGCCGCGCTTATCTCCAGGTACTCCTGTTTTGCTTTTTGCAATCTTCGCTGGCGCGTGGCATTGTCTATTTCCTGAGCAATCTTCCTTTTCTTATCCTCAAGCTGGTAACGTTTATCAGTTACATCATCCCACGGTAACGATTCTGTTTCTTGCGCTACCGTCTGTATTTCTTCCTTCAACTCTTCAAGCGCTGTTGTCTCTTCTTTGTTCTTGCCATTGATATCCTTTATCTCATCACGAAGCCGCACGTGCAAGTCATTTACCTGTTGCTTGAGCAAATCGATAGGAGTATTTCGTACCTGCGGATTAAAAGTCTCTTTAAATTCCTGGTCAGACATGCTCAGGTAAGCTGCCACCGTCAGGTCTTGTGATTCTGAAAGCGACACCGATATTTCAATATCCGATCCCTTCGCTATATCGCGCGATACCTGTTTACCGCTGATCGTAATATAGCCGATCACTTTATTCGCTTCAGGCAATGCGAGGTGTGACCCCTGCAATACTTTTATCCGAAGCATTTCAGTTTCATTATCCTGCGTAACATGTTTGTTTATGCGAAAGCTCAATACTCTTTTTGTTGGTAAAATTGTGTTTCGCTGAAATACAGTTTCGAGTCGCGTGTGTCCCGGATTTTCATAGTCGTCAATTTCCAGGCATATATCTTCTGGCAGTGGTTGTCCGCTAATACCATAACCACTGTTTATGCCTATCGAATTAAATTCCGTCTCAACTACAGTATTTTTTTCGTCATATATAGTGAACGTAAAATAATTAAAAGCACTCTGTACAAGAGGAAGATCTTCCGAAATCCGCTCGGTAAGTTTGGTCAGACCGGAATCATAACCACCATCCTGCCGCACAATGCGATAGAATAGCCCTTGTATATCTCCGGTTACTTTCGCTGCAAAATATTCTTCCGGTTCTTTGGATGCTTTGTTATAGGAGGCTTTTACAGCAACAGAAAAAGTTGAAGATGCCTTTTGTACAGATTGCTCCTTGGGTTTTGTAGCGGCATAATACGCTGCTCCAATAGCAACAGCCGTTGTCGGATTTATTTCGCAGTTAACCGGCACCTGCAACGCCTCCTCTATACGCTGACGGATATAGGGCGTATACGTAACACCTCCTACCAATAACACAAACTGCAAATCAGAAGGTGCCAGAGCATGACGCTCCATAATAGTTTTCACCATACGTATCGTACGATCTACAAACGAACTGATGAGATCGTTGAACTCAGCACGCGTAATCGTAATATCCATATCAACGGGTTCACCGGTATCATCAGTCAGGCCATCAACCGTTATGTCAGCGGATGATCGTGACGACAACAATATCTTTGCTTCTTCGATACGCTTCAGTAATATATAGTATGCCGTGTTATGCTTGCCGGAAGCACTTTTCATTTCTTCCTCCAGGCGTGTAAAGGTATATTTCGACCGGATGCGCGGCAGCAGAAATTTTTCAAGCACAATAGCATCGAAATCTGTGCCTCCCAAAAAATTATCACCTTCATGGTCCAGCACTTTCATCTCACCATCGCGTATACGGATAAGTGCCACATCAAACGTTCCGCCACCCAAATCATATACCAGCCACTGTCCATTTTCCAGCGCTTTGTCTTTTTTCATGTTGGTATAGGCGAGGCTTGCTGCGATGGGCTCCTGCAACAATATAACCTGCGAAAATCCAGCCTGATACCCTGCCTCTTTGGTAGCATTGGACTGGATAAGATCAAAGGATGCAGGTATAGTAATGACGGCTGCATCCGGAACATTGCCGGTATCGACAAATGTTTTCAACTCCTTTAACACCTGCGCTGAAAGTTCAATGGGTGTCTTTACATCGTTGAGGGATTGTATTGTGAATACTTCAGATGTACCCATCTTCCGCTTGAAAGAGCCAACAACACTTCCGGGGTCTTTCTCCTGAAATTCCTTTGCTTTACTTCCTACAATGATCTTGTCCTTGCGATACGACACAACCGATGGCAGTATAGCCCTGCCGTAGTCTTGCGGGTTAGCGAATACTGTTACTTCCCCTTTCGAAAACCGGGCGATAGCTGAATTGGTTGTACCCAGGTCAATGCCAAAATTGATTGTGTTTTCCATGCTATATATCAGGAGTTCTCTTTTGCCCGTACTACAACAACTGCTTTTTGCACGAGCGTTTTTATGGTTTGTCCGCGTTCGGTATACGTATAGAATATGATCGGCTTGATCACTTCCGCTATATATAAATTTTCCGTATTTGTTCCGGTGATACTCGCTTCACAGTCTGTGCGTGTATCATCATAACGTTCTCCTGCCGGATTGTGATAGGTGAGTCCGGCCTGTATAGCCGCATCCTTTCCCTGCAGCAGATCGTTCTCTACCAAAGCTTTGAGACGATTAACATTCCGTGTCAGAGAATTTTCTTCGCGAAGCAGCGCTACCTTTTTCTCAAGCTCAAAAATCTGGTTGAGTATATCTATATAGACACGTGAAACCGATGCAGGGCGTGTATAGTATTCGTCCATCATTACGCAGTAGGTTGAACCAGGCTCCATCCCTGGCCTATATATTTCTGAATCTCTGGGTGCTGTGCCACAGACGCACCACTTGCTGATTTTATATTATGTTGTTTCATTTTATTGCGGAAATAAAGCTCTGCACCTGTATACGCTGCAACTACAATAAAAAGCAATGCAATCATAAAGCCACTAAACATAACCAAAACCATCAGCGCAGCCAGTACAGCAATGACGCGCACCATCAGCAATTGCATTTTAATATTTACATGTATCTCCTCGCAGTCGCGGCAACGCGGCACGTGAACAATAATTTTCTGATACTTTACCTGTCCTCCACTTCGGCCCAATTCCTGAAACAGCGTAACGTCACGCGATTTCGTTGCATCGCCTTCCTGCTCTTCGCAAAACCAGCACAAGTTCTGTGCACGTGCATCTTCCTTTATCTTTTCCAGTGCTTTCTTCTGGCCGAGTATATCAAAGCGTTGCTCGTTTGAGTTATTGATACGAAACGCTTTATCAATTAATACCAATGCGGTATCTATGTCATTGTTCAAGTTCCAGGAGTTGACAGCAATCTCCCGTATACGAAATGCAATTCGCGCACGCGCTTCGTTGGCAAACAATGGCAGTGTGTTTATCGCTTCTACATTAATAAGTTCGTTGATCCGTGCTGCAATCTGTTTCGTTTCAATTGTTTTGTTCTTTAGCCCTTTATAAAGTTGCTCGATTTCAGATTGCTTCTCGATCCACGCATAAAGCTGCGGTGCATTAGCCAGCGCTTCACTTTTATCAGTATATAGCTCAAGGTTTGTCTTATACTTTGATTGATTAACGTTTTCAGCTTCGAAAGTTAATATATGATCGGTAATCACCTTCGATATTGCCGGCAACCTGTATTGATGCCATATATAAATCGCCAGGATATTTATAGTATCGGCAGCTTTTTGCACAAGGCCCTGAAAATATACCGGCAGTGCATTTATAGCAGCAGACGGAAATTGCTGCAAAATACAGGCAGGCAGCACAGCCGGATCTTCACTATACCGGTTTTCTTTTATAGCATCCGAAATTTCCTGTACGGCTTTTGTCCTGTTTTCGAGCTCGATGCTTATTGATTTATAGGACAATGGTATAGCACTTGCCTCAATCAGAACCTGTGTGCGCAATATAGCCCGCATAGTTTCCGCCTGGCCACCTGTAAATGCCTTGTGCAGACTTTTATCAAATCCTGCGACCGCATATGGACTTATAAAACTGACAAAGGCCGGCAATGAATATATACTATCAATGGTAAACGATTCGAAGATCCGCTCATCACCGGTAGTGAGAAAATTATTGAGCGCAAGGTTACTGCTCAGGTAATGATAGAATTCTCTTCTATCGGCATTTTCAAGTTCATCAATCACACGCTCACAGTCCGAACGGGTAAGAGACAGTCCGTTAAATTCCAGCAGATTGTTTTCGGAGAGCTCGATTTCAGCCAGCACCTTTCGCTTGGCTTTTCTCACCAGATCGACAGAGATCGCAGAAACATCATGACCACGGAGTCCCAACAGTTCAATTGGATTGATAAAATTCATAGACCTTCAAATGCGAATGATATAAAAGTAACAAAAACATAATAAGCCGTTACCGGAACATCTATATATTCCACAAGACATAAACGGCAATACAAAACAGGCAGCAGGATACAGGCAACACTATATCTCATAGATAAACAACAGGCGTGACAACATTGGGCAAAAAATTTATGTGTAGCAAGATACGGTTAAGGCAGAAAGTAAATTCTGGCAAAACAACGCATTATACTACACTGAGCCGGGAGCAAAGCAAGACTAATTTCGCGAGGCCCATAGCCATAGCGTTGAATCGGCTTAGAATAGAACTATCCTAAACGATTCATTATCGGATATAATCTTACATTACGAATGTTACTTTCTTACCAGGCTTACCACGTTCTCTACGTGCATGGTGTGCGGAAACATATCTACCGGCTGCACGGCAGCAATAGTATATTTCTCCGAAAGTATACTCAGATCACGTGCCTGTGTGGCAGGATTGCAACTCACATATACAATCCTCTTCGGCTCAGCCTTCAGCAGCATCTTGCATACATCTTCGTGCATGCCGGCACGTGGCGGATCGGTAATCACGGTATCAGGCCTTCCGTGTTTACTCAGAAAATCATCGTCCAGTAAATCTTTTATATCGCCAGCGTAAAAGTCAGTATTGGAAATGTTATTGATCTGCGAATTAACTTTTGCATCTTCAATCGCAGCCGCTACATATTCAAGTCCTATAACTTTCCTAGCCTGCCCTGCAACGAAGTTGGCAATCGTGCCGGTGCCGGTATATAGATCGTATACCAGTTCATCACCTTTCAGTTCTGCCATTTCCCAGGTAATTCTATATAGTTCGTAAGCCTGTTCAGAATTTGTCTGGTAAAATGATTTAGGCCCTACACGAAATTGAAGTGTACCCGAGCCATCAGGCTTCGGCATTGATTCGGTTATATAGGCATTACCTTTCCAGCAAACTATATTCAGATCAGCAAACGTATCGTTCTTCTTACCATTGATAACATAGTTGAACGAAGTAATCTGCGGAAAATCTTTTTCAAGACGATGAAGTATACGTTCGATCCACTCCATCTTGTCGTATGTTACCTGCAGGATGATCATAGTCTCACCGGTATTCGCAGTACGAATGGTAACGGTGCGCAGAAAACCTATTTGCTTACGCAGATCAAAGAATGGAATCGATGCTTTCATTGCTTCATCTTTCACCGCGAGACGTATAGCATTGGATGGATCGGGTTGCAGGTGACATTCCTTTACATCGAACACCAGGTCATACTTACGCGGTATATGATAGCCGAGTGCTACATCTTCCGGAGTATATAGTTCGTGCATGCGCGCATCAGGTGCTGCTGCTTTACGATCATTCAGTTCTTCTTTTGTAAGCCAGCGCTCTGCCGAAAATGTATAGTCAAGTTTGTTGCGATAAAATCTTGTCTTGGCAGATCCAACAATCGGGTAGATTGCAGGCAGTGTCAATCCGCCCAGTCGCTCGAGGTTATCGACTACCTGTTTCTGCTTGTACAGCAGTTGTGTTGGATAATTAATATGTTGCCAGGAGCAGCCACCGCATAACCCGAAGTGAATGCAAAAAGGTGTTTCACGATCGGCCGAGAATTTTTTTATAGCGGTTACCGTGCCTTCCAGAAAACTGCTTTTAATTTTCGTCAGGCGCGCATCTACGGTGTCGCCCGGTGCTCCGCCCTGTAAAAAAATCACTTTGCCGTCTACACGCGAAACGCATTTGCCCTCAGATGCCATGGTTTCGACTACAAGATTTTCGATTATGTCTCCTTTTCGCATAAGGGCGCAAAAATACAAACCTGCGGGGGTTTTTCGCTTCATCCTTATTCCCTATATTTATTCTCTACCCGGAACGTTATGAAAAGATATTTACTGCTGCTGGTACTTGGTGTGGTGGCGTTTCCAGCCCTTTCTTCACACATTGTGGGTGGAGAGTTCGAAATCCGGTATATATCCGTTAATCGGTACGAGGTACGCCTTATTCTTTATTTCGATCTTCAGAACGGTAATCCCGGAGCACAGGATGATTTTGTTAATGCGCGCATTTTCCGTAAACGCGACAATCGTTTTATGCAGGATGTTTTTCTGCCACTCGACAGTATTTCGCGCGTATCGTACACGCAACCCGAATGTTCGAATGGTGAAATTCAAACCAACAAGCTCATCTATAAAACAACTGTAACTTTTTCCGACAGTCAGTATGGGGATGCACAAGGATACTATATTGTATGGGAACGATGCTGCCGGAACTATAACAGCAAAGGGCTGCTCAACATTTTAAGTGAAGAACCTCCTCCTGGTGTTATTGATTATCCGAATGCTGCAGGACAAACTTTTTACCTGGAGTTTCCCCCGGTAGTAAAAGATGGACAGCCTTTCGTTAACTCAACACCCCGCCTCTTCCCTCCGCTCAATGACTATGCATGTCCGAATAAATTTTACTATGCAGACTTTGCCGGTACAGATGTAGATGGCGATTCGCTGGTATATACTTTGGTCACGCCTTTCAATACGCATACAGCAGAAGCTATACCTTCAGGCGGGCCGAGTCCGGCACCGTATCCGCTGGTAACGTGGCGATCTCCTTTTAGTCTTACCAATATTATAGGAGGTTCACCCGATCTCAAGATCAGCGGTGATGGTTTGTTAACTGTTACACCAAAATCACAAGGTCTATATGTTTTTGCTGTGAAATGCGAAGAGTATAGAAAAGGTGTAAAGCTTGGTGAAGTAAGACGCGATTTCCAGATGCTGGTAGTAGATGCCTGCCCGCAGGCAGATCCGCCACAGATACTCGGAAAGAAATTAGCTGACAGCAATTTTACTTATGATGAAACGATGAATGTTACATTCGGCAACATGGTGAGTGATGCGAATCGTTGCATAGAAGTACAGGTGTCAGATCCGGATGCTTTAAAGAGTTCCGACAACTTCCTGGAGAACGTTACCATTAAAGCTATACCGATCGGGTTTAAAAAAGATATCAGTGGTATACTTCCGTCCATTACTTCGGTAACACTAACAGCATCAGCCCCGACAAAAACATTTCGCATCTGCTTTGATGAATGCCCCTATATAGAAGGACCATTCACCGTGGGTATTGTGGCGTTTGACGATGC
>DJFR01000026.1:15912-37559 GCA_002432545.1 Flammeovirgaceae bacterium UBA5867
GTACAGAAGTGGCTGATAAAGGCTGTGGATGAAGACGGAGATAAAATGAACCAGGTAATTATACCGGGCATCGGGGTTGATCTTGCCAGTGCCGGTATGTCTTTCAAATCATTAGGACAGGTAGGCGATACGTTGTTTACGGAGTTGACATGGGACCCGCGCTGCGATGTATTTAATTTTACCAATCGCACGAATTTCGATATAGCCTTGCAGGTAGAAGATGAAGATCACTGTGCCTTCAGGCATCCGGATCAGATGAAGGTAAATCTCACCATACAATTACCCGGCAATAGCAAGCCGCTTATTTCTTCGCCTGAGCTTACCGGCAACAGTACATTGATCGATACGGTAAATCTTGAAAGGAAGGTTAATCAGTCGCTGATATTTCATGTAAATGGAAAAGACATTGATAAAGATAAACTTGTATTGACGGGAGCCGGTAAAGATTTCAGCATGGCTGATTATTCTATTTCATTTCCGGGAGATGTTGACTATGAAAATGTAAGCTCACTCTTTACCTGGAATATCCGCTGCGATAATGTAGACCTCGATGTAAAAGACGAATTTACATTCCACTTCCTGGTAGCGGATAACGAAAACAAATGCCGCTTTCTATATTACGATACGCTGGTGGTAAATGTAAAACTTACGCCACCCGATAATGCGGAACCCGAATTGTTTGTATCCAGTGTAAACCCTTCGCTTACGTTAAGCCTCGATAACACGATGGTTGTTACACTCGGTCAGCAAATTGATTTGAGTCTCAATGGTATTGACCATGACAATTATCCTGAAGCGGATATGCTGCAACTGAAATTACTTTCTGCAACCGGCAACGTACAACCCGAGGGCTACACGTTTACGGGTGCTGAAGGTCGCGGTAGTGTGCAGGCTCCGTTTACCTGGAAACCGGAATGCAACATCTTTACCAACGGCCAATATGAAAATGATTATGTCTTTACGTTCCTGGTAACAGACGACCGCTGCTTTAATGGAAAAGGTGATACGGTAGAAGTAAATATCAAGATCAAAGATGTAGATGGAAGTGAAACTGAATTTCTTCCACCCAATTTCATTTCACCCAACGGTGATTTAAAGAACGATTACTTCGCGATGATTAAACGCGATGGTACCACCGGAGAACTTCTCAACATTCTTCCACTCGATAACTGCGCAGGACATTTCGAAGGCATCACGATTTTTAATCGCTGGGGCAAAGAAGTTTTTGCCAGTGCCGACCGCGAGTTCCAGTGGTATGCTATTGGCGAAGCATCCGGTGTATACTACTATCTCGTTAAGTATTCGGACAAAGAATATAAAGGTGTTGTTACCGTTTCGTACTGGGATGACGAATCACAGGCTCAACGATAGCAGGTTGTTTTCTTTTATATAGGCAGTTTCACCCTGCCACATAATTTTTACCCACACATCTTTCTTTCCGACAATTTCCACGCGATGTCCTGATTGAATAACCGACACAACGGATGCGCCCGGTGACGGTCCGTCCATAATATAGCTGTTGGTGTTTGCTACAATGCCCATGGCAACTTTAGTCCCCACCGTGTTATGCACCACCAGCGCTGCCAGCACAAGCACCATCACGACCAGCGAAGGCCAGTACAAATGTTTTTTTCTTTTTAAATAGAAACTCAGGGCGAACAATAAAAAAGCAAGCGCCATTAACGCAATGCCTACCGGCCAATGGTAGTCATTGTAGAACGATAAAAATCTGCCGGCATCGGTTTGTTTATAACCATCGAGGTTGTGTTTATCCGCGAGCTCTTCCATTTTTTCGAGCACCGTTTTATCATTAGTCACATTGTAATAAAGATTCAGGTAATAAAGTGCTGCTCCGGTTTGCTGCAGACCTTCTTCTATGTATGCCATTTTCAATAACATAGCCGGAGAATACTGATGTTGTTCGAAGATTGCCTTGTAATGTTCGAGCGATTGCACATAGCGTTTCTCTTTAAAAAGAGAATCTGCCTGACTCAGTCGATGCGTAGATGTCTGAGCGAGAAGCGTATAGCTCACGCAGAAAATATTTATGAAAAGAATAATAAGATTTTTTGAAACGCTCCTTTGCATATAATTCAGATTGGATTACCTTTGTGCCCTCAATTACGGGAAAAACCGCAAAATTGACAAGATTCCGTAGCTCAGCTGGTAGAGCAATACACTTTTAATGTATGGGTCCTGGGTTCGAATCCCAGCGGGATCACTGAAAAAAGCTTCGAAGATACTTCCTCGAAGCTTTTTTATTTATAGCCACTCAAAAACAGTCATTTTCCTCATATTTTATTTTTCTAAATATTTTTTGAAATCATCGTTGCAAGGCAGAATTCTCTTCCCATTTTTTCAATAGTACATCATCACCTTTATTTATTTGAAGAGTCTACTTTCAAGAATATNNCCTGACAGGCAACTTTTGTGCATCTAACCAGATTCACATGAAAGAAATATCAAGATTCATAAAAGTAGTGCTGCTGGTCTCCGGTATAACAGCGTTGATAATTGGAAGCTGCCTGCTATTTATACCCGTAACGTTTCAGGCTTCTGCCGGAATTGAATTAGGCAATGACCCAGGGTTGCTGAGTGAGATGCGCGGCCCCGGAGCAATCATACTCATCAGCGGTATGGTAATGATTGCCGGAGCCTTTGTGTTCGAAATCACATTAACGGCACTCATTCTTTCAACGCTTCTTTATAGTGCCTACGGTATAGCACGATTGTTAAGCCTGGCGGTTGATGGCACACCAACACCTGCAATCATAGCAGCCATGGTAGCAGAGTTTATTATCGGCATCACAAGCGCATCAGCACTTGCCAGGTTTAGAAGTAAAAATATGAAACGAGTTGTTTCACAAGTGTAATATATATACGCACCTCTTCGTTAACGGCTCACGCGCTTCCGAATTCTGCTAAAGGACTCTGGGGTTACGCCAATGAAACTGGCCAGGTGATGAAGCGGCACACGCTGCAACAACTCGGGGCGCGTTGTGAGCAAATGTTCATAACGCTCTTCTGGACCGTACCGGATCATTACCGCCAACTGACGTTGAACCTGCTGATAATCTTTTTGCAATATAGTTTGCGTGAGAAACTCAAGTCGCGGATATAGTTTATGCAAGGCCTGCTCCTGCTCTCGCGTACCCACGAGCACAACACAATCTTCCAGGCAGGCGTAATAATGCTGCGATGGTGCTCTCTCCAGGTAACTGGTATAGGATATCACGGCCTGGTGTTCTGTAAAGAAAGCTATATTCTTTTCGACACCATCCAGTAATTGATATTCACGAATGCACCCCTTTAAAATAAAATAGCATCGGGATGTGATCTCGCCTTCGCGAAGCAGAAGCGTTCCTTTCGCGTATGTCTCTATTTCCATACTGTCGATCACAGCTTCTATTTCCTGCCGATCAAGAGCAGGAAAAGCAGATAGAAATTTTCTCAACGCGTCAGTCATGCACCTATTTGCCCCCTGACCGTTCGCTATATACCTTGTCCCATTCCTCCAGTGACTTATCGTATCCTGTACGATCGCTGAATATTTCTGGTCTGTAAGCACTACCCGGCTTATGTTTTTTGTGCAGCTCAAACTGACTGGCATGCGAAGACAACCATAAGTCGAACTGCAAAGCTTTCATCGCTTTCAAGGTATAGGCGTAATCTTTACCAACCTCAGGGTAATGTGGCATGCCGGTCAGTTTTGTTTCATCGAGTATAGAAGGCATGTTCGCGATCAGCACCCTATATATCTTCTGTCCATCCTTTACATCAAACAAAAAGCTGCTGGCGCCCGGTGTATGACCTGGATGATGGAGCATCACTACATTCATATCTCCCAACGTTATTGTATCGCGATCGTGCAGCAAACGATCAGCTTTTACCGGTACAAATGTGGCACCCTTGCCGCCCAATATATAGTCTGAATCACCGCCATCAGCCAGCACGGCTGCATCCTTTTCATTAATCATCATCATAGCACCTGTTTGCTTTTTTATAGCTGCCATAGCCCCCACGTGATCAAAGTGTGCATGCGTAGCCAACAATATCTTAATGTCGTTGAATTTAAATCCAAGCGAAGTAACATGTTTACGGATCAGCGATTCTGAATCATCCAAACCGGTGTTGATAAGTATATGTCCTTTCGATGTGGTAATCAGATATGCCGCCAGGTCATAGGTACCCACATAATACAGATTACCCGCTATACGAAACGGCTGATAATCCTTCGACCATTCTTCGTTAGAAATCGGATGCTTGATAGCTTTCTGGGCACAGGCAGACTGCACAACTCCTGCCAACATAACAACACACCAAATTACAGGTAACAATCTTTTACAGACCATCATACTTATTTTCTATTTAGACACTGCGAAGTTAATGGAAAACAGGAATGTTCATCGTGATTTTTAAAATCATATCACAAAAAACAAGACGCGTCAAGTTCCTTACCACGAAGAAACTATGGACTACAGGCTTCAAAAGCGCCCTGGTTTAAATCGCAATATCAGAGACATCACAGAGCTCAAAACAAGCATGACACTATATACCACAGAATGAGACAATGATTGTATTCGTGACAAAAAATAAATATCGGATTCATCTATAGTATACTTCACGGCCAATCAGTATTTTCACTTAGAAGCTCATCAGCAATAGTATACAACCCGCTATAATTTAACCATATAGTAAACCTATACCATTCTATATTATAGAAAAGAAGCATTTCTTTACACCATGAAAAGCCGTACTATATTCAATGACGAAGCTGCAGCGCTCTCTTCTTTAAAGATTGGCGATCAGCACGCGTTTGAATATTTATTTGAGTGCTACCATGCAAAACTTTTTATTTACTGCTTTCGGTTTGTAAAGTCAAAAGATCTGGCCGATGAAATCGTGCAGGAAACGTTTATAAAAGTTTGGAATTTTCGTGAACGTATAGACCTGCAGTACACGTTTACTTCGTTTTTATTTAAGATTGCCTTCAATTCCATTATCGACTTTCAGCGAAAGGTAGCACGCGATGCTTCGCTGCAAAAAGAAATGTTCTTCCATATACAGCAATCGCATAACCGAACGGAAGACGAACTGATCTACCAGGACCTGGAGCGACTTAGTAAACAAGCTATTGAACAAATGCCGGAACAGCAGCGCATCGTGTTCAAAATGAGTCGCGATAAAGGAATGTCGCACGAAGAAATCGCAACAACACTGGGCATCTCTCCCAATACGGTAAAGGTTCATATATTCAATTCCCTTAAGCACATCCGAAATTTTCTACAACAAAACACCGATGTGTCCTTTATTATACTCCTGTCCTTTCTCACTCGCAGGTTTTAAGTTAGCTATATAAATGTTGCCATACCGCATACCGTAGGCTCACACACAGGAAATTTTAAGATAATAATTTGTTAACGTCTCTCGACTAATACCAACCCTAACCGGCAGGCGTATTAGTGTTGTATGCCACAGAAAAACAAAAACGGTTTAAACACCGAAGCCCTCGTCAGAAAATATATCGCGAATACAATTACTGAACCTGAAATGAATATACTATATGGTATATTCAACAACCCGGCAGAAGAAGAGCATTTAAAATCTATACTCGAAAAAGTATGGACCGATATGCCGGATACGCAACTCCGCATAGAGCATAAAAACCTGCTATACTCCGGAATCACGACTTCGCTTGCGCAGCATGAAAAATCAGAACAGCGCTACGCATTTATATACTGGCGCATTGCCGCAGTAATCCTGATGTTGATCGTTACATCAGTTTTACTATTTCGCAATTCTATTCAGGAGCTCATCTTCCAGACACCGGTTACTGAAATCTATAACCCTCCCGGCAAGCGCTCAAAAATAAAGTTACCGGATGGTACAACGGTATGGCTGAACGCAGACAGCAAGATTTCCTACCCTGAAAAATTCAACAGCAATAGTCGTCAGGTGTCACTTTCCGGAGAAGCCTTCTTTGATGTTGTCAGAGATGAACATGTACCATTTATAGTCACAACCGGTGAACTGCAAACTACGGTGCTCGGTACGTCCTTTAACGTGCAAAATTACCACGGGGAATCATTCAGCATGACGGTGGCTTCCGGCAACGTACAGGTAAAATCAAATGCAGCGACAGTACTCGTACACGCCAATCAGCAAACTACTTATCAGCATTCTATAGGGTTCTCTGCTCCTATAGCAGTTAACGCAGCCAATGTTACAGCATGGACACACGGTACACTTTCATTCGACAACAAAACTTTTGAAGAAGTGGCACACATGCTTGAACGCTGGTACAACGTAAAGATCACCTTTACCAACAACGACCTGAAGAAATGTATACTGGTGGGCGAGCATACCAATCAGTCACTTCATGCTGTACTCAACACGCTGCAGTTCATGCTCGGCTTTCAATATGAAGATCACAATGGCAACATCATCATTCGAGGTGCAGGTTGCTAATCAGTATCTACCATTAAAGATAATCACCAACACTTACAACCATATATGAGAAAATCACTACGCAAATTCATGCGAAACAAATCGTGGGTTGTGTTCAGAATACTAACGGTACTCTGCATACCCGGGCTCGTGTTAGCGCACGAGAGTGACGCACAAAAAATCAACGAGGTTATTATATCGCTTGATCTCAAAGAGGCAACGATCTCCGAATCGTTTCACATGATCGAAGCAAAAACACCTTTCACGTTCAGCTATACCAAGTCGCTTGAGCAGAACAACATCAAGCTCTCGCTCTCATTCCAGAAAACTTCTGTTGAACAAATACTGAATGCTATAGCATCGCGAACCGGGCTTCGTTTTAAACAGGAAGAGAACAACATTGTTGTAAATGCCAAAAACCTGAAAACAGAAATCAGTTCAGTTGATGTCGATATAAAAGAAACGATCATCAGCGGAAAGATTGTTGATGCATCCACACAGGAACCGCTTCCCGGAGTAAATATCCTTATCAAAGGAACAACACGCGGAACATCGACTGATAGTCAGGGAAATTTTTCACTGGAAGTAGACGATGAAAATACAGTCCTCGTATTTTCCTTTATCGGCTATACCACGCAGGAAGTTACGGTTGGCAACCGAACCAGCGTTGATATATCGCTTGTCAGTGATGCACAGGCATTGGGTGAAGTGGTTGTTATCGGTTATGGTGAAATGAATAAAAAAGATCTCACCAACGCAGTCTCATCACTAAAAGGAAAAGACCTGGCCAATCAACCTGTTACCAGTTTCGATCAGGCCATGATCGGAAAGATGGCCGGTGTTCAAGTGTCTCAAACCAGCGGAGCACCCGGTGGCAATATCAATATACGTGTGCGTGGCGCCAAATCTATTACAGCCGGTAACGATCCGCTATATGTAGTGGATGGTGTACCTCTATCCGAGCGAATCAAGAATGCACCTTCAGGACCCAACCCCGCAAGTGGTGCGAGTTCATATTCCGATCAGCCGGTAAACCCGTTAAGCTCTATCAATGTAAATGATATCGAATCGATCGAAGTACTGAAAGATGCATCGGCCGCTGCTATATATGGATCGCGCGGTTCGAATGGTGTGGTGATCATCACAACAAAAAAAGGTAAATCCGGTAAACCCGTAATTTCTTATGACACCTATGTAGGCTGGCAAAGAGTTTCCAAAAAAATTGATATGATGAATGCTTACCAGTATGCATCGCTGGTATGGGACGCGCACAACAATACATACCTCGATGGTAATGCGAACGGAACCGTGAATGATCCCAACAGTGCAAGACCAACAGCCGGACAAATTCCATACGAGATACTGCCTTACCTCGATGCATCAACCACAGCAGGCTTTGTTGCCAACAGCGGCAGTGCTATACCTGCTAATATACAGGAGCTGATGAAGCCTGAGAATAAAGGGAACCTCACAAACACAGATTGGCAGGATGAGATCTTTCGCACAGCCATAATGCAAAGTCATAATATATCTATAGCCGGTGGTAAAGATAACGTAAGCTATTTTCTCTCGGCCAGTTATCTGAAGCAGGATGGCGTGGTGATAAGTTCGGGCTTCAAACAATACGGCCTGCGCTCGAATATGGAAATACGCGATGGCCGGCTGAAGGTTGGAGTGAACCTGAATCCATCGGTTGTAAAAAATAATATAGTTAATAGCGAAGGCCCTTACTATGATGAAGGCGTGATTGGCAATGCGCTGGCAGCTTCACCTATATTTCCGGTATATAACACCGATGGTTCCTATAATTTTGGTAACAACATCTGGTGCTGCGGACAAACTACCGTTGTAAATCCCGTAGCACTTGCCAATGAAATAAACGATAACATGACACAAGTGCGTTTGCTGGGTAACACCTATGCATCGTATGAACTGGCTGATGGACTCACCTATAAATTATCAGCCGGTACCGATATAAATTCCTACAAGCGCGATTACTTCCGTCCGTCACAGACCGTAGAAGTAGCTGGTATCACCGGGCCGCAGGCACCCATCGGTTTCTCACGCTCGAAATTATTTATCAACTGGCTAATTGAACATACGCTTACCTATAACAAAACATTTGGCGATCATGCTATATCTGCACTGGCTGGTTTTACTTCGCAAATGGAACGCGAAGAAGGCAACTCGGTAGAAGGTATAAATTATCCCAACCAATATGTACAGACATTGGACAATGCAGGCGTAATCAGCGCTGGTTCTTCTATAACACAAGAGTGGTCGCTGCTTTCCTACCTGGCACGTGCTCAATATGAGTATCGTGGTAAATATCTTTTATCAGCATCGCTTCGCAGAGACGGATCATCACGTTTCGGAGCAGGCAACAAGTGGGGAATGTTTCCATCTGTATCTGCCGGGTGGAGATTATCCGAAGAGCCTTTCTTCAAGCAGATCACCTGGCTTAGTAACCTGAAGCTGCGTTCCAGCTATGGACTTACCGGTAATTTTCAAATTAACAATTACTCACAGTTCTCACTTATCGGTACCAGCAGTTATGTATTCGGAAGTTCTTCTACGGTTGTTAGCGGACGCTCGCCCGGCACAGCCGGCAACGCCAAACTCGGTTGGGAAAAAACAGCGATGCTCGATGCCGGTATAGAGATTGGTATATTTGAAAACAGGCTTACGGCAGAGGTTGATGTATACAATAGCAATACATCTGATCTGTTGCTTGATGTACCCGTACCAGCCCTATCAGGTTATGCGACTCAGCTTCAAAATATAGGCAAGGTTAACAACAAGGGAATTGAATTACTGTTAACAGCTAACAATACCATAGGAGCATTTGAGATTGAGAACTCATTCAATATATCTGCGAATCGTAATAAAGTGGTTGCGCTCGGCCCTGATAATGCGCCCATCATTACAACCGGGGGAACCGGCAATACATACTTCATTACACAAGTAGGCAAACCGATCGGCTCCTATTATACCATGGTGTCTGACGGTGTGTTCAACAACGCAAGCGAGATTACCGTTGCAAATGGGTTCCCTGGTAATTCAAAGCCGGGTGACCGCAAGTTTGTAGATGTTGATGGCAACGGAGTGCTGTCGCAGGATGGCGATCGTAAAATTACCGGCAACTATTTCCCGAACTATATATTTGGATTCAGTACAGCGGTACGTTACAAAGGTATAGATCTGTCTGTGGCTGTTCAGGGCGTTGAAGGCAACGAAGTATTCTTCCTGAACAATCGCTATATCTACAACAGCGAAGGAAATTTCAATAACATGACCGGTGTAGCAAACCGTTGGAAATCGGCTGACGATACCGGTGACGGACAAATCTTCCGCGCGAACCGAAATGCAAAGGGAAACAACGCAGTGCCTACAGATCAATATATACAGGATGGCTCCTATATCCGCATACGCAATATCACCCTCGGCTATAGCTTGCCGAAAGCGGTTATCGAAAAAGCACACATCAGTCGTGCGAGACTATATGTGACGGTGCAGAACCCGGTAACTTTTACAAAGTTCAAAGGCTATAACCCTGAGATCAACAGTCGCCCCGGCAATGCACTCTCCAGCGGTGAAGACTATGGAACGTATCCATTGTCCAAAACTCTTTCAGTCGGAGCCAACCTCTCATTCTAGTATTCCTGATAAAAAAAATTACAACATGAAAGCAAGAACGTATATAGCCATGCTGCTGACAGGAATACTTATTTCCTGTGGCGAAGATTTTCTGGACCGTGATCCTGTATCCAATACAACAGCGGATGCTTACTATAAAAACTCCGATGATATGACCAACGCGGTGAACGCCATATACTCCAAACTGGCGGGCAGCGCACAATACGGCAGCAACTTTCTTCAGTTGATGGAGTATCGGTCCGACAATGTAAAGAATAACAACCCCGGTGCCGGAGGTGGCGTACTATACCAGTTTGAAACGTTTACCGATGTTCCATCCAACAGTACGCTTTCAGGTACATGGCTCGCAATGTACCAGACTATATATTCAGCTAATATAGTGATCGGCAGAATTGATGGCGTTACCTTCAAAGATGAAACCCTGAAAGCGCGGCTCCTGGGCGAAGCTTATTTTCTTCGGGCACTCACATATTTTAACCTGGTACGACTGTGGGGTAAAGCACCACTTGTGCTCACAGAAGTATCGGTGGAAGAATCGGCAACGGTAAAGCGATCGTCTGTAGCAGAAGTATATACGGTTATTGAAAGCGACCTGAACGCTGCCATCAAAAACCTCCCTGACACATATACCGCAGTCGACCTCGGAAGAGCCACTGCAATAGCAGCCAAAGCACTCCTGGGAAAAGTATATTTGTATGAAGGTAAATATCCGGAAGCGCATACTGTTTTGGCAGAAGTTATAGCAACGGCTACTGCCAGCGGCACACCGCAGTTGCTCACAGCAGTAAAGGATGTATTCAGTGCAGCGAACGAGATGAACAAGGAAATTATTTTTGCCATCCGCTACCTGAAAGGGAATTCCAACACCGACCATGCCAACTGGTATAACTCCGGTGATTCGGATACAGATCTGTCGGTGATAACCACCTTATATACTACAGCAGACAAACGAAAAGACCTGATGGCTCTGCAGGGAAGCGGCAGCAACAAATGTCCATTGAAACTATATGAGACACCTATATCCAATCGCCAGGGTACAGATTTTCCGGTATTGCGTTATGCCGATGTATTGCTGATGATGGCAGAAGCACTGAATGAAGAAGGCTATACTGCCGATGGTCTTGCATTTACCTACCTCAACAATGTGAGAACACGTGCCGGACTAACAGCCTATACTTCAGCCGATCTTCCGGATCAGCAAAGTTTCCGCCAGGCTGTATGGAACGAGCGCAGGCTGGAGCTGGCACTGGAAGGTGATCGTTGGTTCGATCTGGTCAGAACCGGTCAGGCTATAAATGCCATGGCGCAGGCAGGCTATACCATTCAGCCGTATCAGTATATATATCCTGTACCGCAGAAACAAATTGATATTGTTGGTTCTGATATACTTGATCAGAATGACAAATATTAATCTCTCTTAACAACAGCCGAACAATTAAGCAACAAAATCAAATCACTCACGCAAGGCATTTTTGCGTGAGTTGATCTTCAACGTGCCTATACATTATAACTAAATATGAAAAAGAGTAAAATTCTATTCTCAATTGTACTATTTGTTGTGCTTTGCAACGATCTGCATGCACAGCTAAAGGACGTTCACAAAATCATCAATTACCTTCGCCATCCTAAAAATGACCTGGTCGCTGTTTGCGCGCATCGCGGTTACTGGCGCGAAAACAATGTACCCGAAAATTCATTGGCGGCCATTCAACGTGCCGTTGATGTAGGTATAGAAACAATTGAACTCGATATCAAATTAAGCAGCGATGGTGTGCCGGTATTAAGTCACGATCTTACATTGGGCCGATGCACCAATGCTACACTTCTTCATCCACGCCAGGGAAATAATCCACCTGTAAAATGGTTTACCAGCGGTGATCTTCAAAAGTTGCAATTACGGGATAAACGAGGCGTACTTACAAATCAACACTTGCCAACCTTTGAGCAGGCAATGGACTATATCAGGAATCATACCTTATCTGTAGTCGTTGTGTTGGATATAAAAGACCAGGCAGCAACAAAAGCATGCTGGGAAGTTGTTAAACGAAAACAAAATGCATGGGGTACACCGGCATACGACTGGGTAATATTTAAGCTGAACGCCACTATTTACGGGGAGAATCCCAGTACTCTCGAGAACCACCTTAACCTGGGTCAGTCGCACTATCTTGGAAATGGATCATGGTCTTATTACTCAAGAGACTTCAAATATATACCTGTATTTACCACCAACATGTATAACAAGCTTAATTGCCTCCAGACTTATAAAAATTACCGGTATAAAAATTACTTTGTCGCGGTGGAAGTTGACTTTAAGCAAAACAACGGTATACATTCTGACATCGTGAACCAGGCAAACCGTGATAATAAAACACTGGTTTGCTTCAATGCACTTCCGGATGCCGGAGGCAACAGATTCTGGAAAGCGGATTACTCCGGAACCTATAGATTACAGGACATATACTATACCGCTCCGGGCGGATCACCACGGGATACCGATGACCGAAGAGGAAGCTGGCAATGGCTGGTGAGCTGGAAGTGTCGATTTATTACAACAGACGAACCTGTAAACCTTATCAACGATTACCTGAAAGGGCAGGGCAAGCGCAATACCAATTGGTATACCCGTGACTGGGCTCGTGTAGCCAGCGAAAGTGATACAACTATTGCGGAAGATCAGGATGTATATATGCAGGAGACATTTACCGATACATTTACAGATTCCGTTTCATCCACCTATACACCTGCTGCTGTTACAGACAGTCTCTTTATATTTCCCAACCCAACGGATGGGATACTGCATACAACCATTGTTCAGCAAAAAAGTGGTTACGCACAATTTGACCTGGTGGATGCTTCCGGAGCTCCGGTATATCATACCAGTATATACCTGGAAGACGGCTTGCAGGATATTACAGTGGTCGATCTGAAATCGGCCGGAGTTAAGGCGGGTATATACCTGCTGCAAGTAACACTGCCCGACAGTCGCAAGCAGATTTTAAAACGTATCGTAGTACGTTAGTATATCCATGTTTTTACAAGCAGGTTTCGGTTACGGCCGGAGCCTGCTATATATTTTTACAAATCAATCCTGATAAAAAATTCAAGATGAATATTGCCTCACAACGCTTATCACTTCTCATTTTTGCTTTCAGTCTTTTATTTACGGCTCCTGAACTTTTCGCACAACCATCAGCGGCTCGCACCATTCGCCAGATCCAACAGCGTCTCACCACACCTACCGGGAAAGATATACTTGTGATATCACACCGTGGTGACTGGCGCAATGCTCCGGAGAATTCCTTACAGGCAATTAAGAATTGTATTGCTATGGGAGTACATATCGTGGAGATTGACATTCAGAAAACCAAAGACGGTCAGCTGGTATTGATGCACGATAACACACTGGATCGCACCACCACTGGCAAAGGACGTGTCTCCGATTGGACACTCGATTCACTCAAGACACTATTTCTTCGCGATGGTATCGGTCATTCAACGTATCATAAAATACCAACGCTGAAAGAAGCAATGCTCGAAGCAAAAGGTCACATCATGGTAAACCTCGACAAGTGCTATGATTACTTTCCGGAAGCGTTCAAAGTTTTGGAAGCCACTGGCACAACAGATCATGTGATTCTGAAAGGATACAACAAAACGGTAGACGAAGTAAAGCAATACCTGAAAGACTATCTTTCCAGAATATACTTTATGCCCATCATCAACCTGGATACACCCGGTGCTGCCTCAACCCTGGACGCCTTCCAAAAGAATATGAAACCGGTAGCCGTAGAGTTGGTCTTCGCCAGTGATACGTCCCAGGTACTTACGAGACTGGATGTGATCAAACAACGTGGATCGCGCGTGTGGATCAATTCCCTCTGGGGCAACCTGTGCGCCAACCACGATGACGAGCACGCTGTAAACAATCTTGCCGGAACGTATGGATGGATCATGCAAAAAGGAGCGAACATGATTCAAACCGACCGGCCTGCCATGCTGCTGAAGTATACCGGCTCGCGGGAAAGTAAAAAGTAATGGATGATAGAGGGGTCTCCCGAAAAGTATTTAGGCTATTAAACAGGAAATCTGGTATGAAGGCAGCCGTGAGCGATGGAACATAATCGTTGTGGTCACCGCGCAGGAATTGTAAACAATAAATGAGATAGATACAGGGTATTAAATACACATGAAATATCCTATATTTATCTATGTCCAAGGCTATACTCTTAATAATACTGGCATGCCTGCACCTTCCCTGTGTTGCCCAGTTGGCGTATCCTTACAAGGTATATTCGCAGAATCAGAATTTCTTTGTAAAGTCTGTACCATTCTCCGACCAGGTTTGGACTGAGCTTGGCAAAACAATTATTGTGTCAGCGAACGATACGCTGAAACCGATCACAACCATCAACCGGTACTTTTCTCCTGATTATTTATTTCTCAGCAACGATGGACAATCGCTCTTCTATTTGGATAATTGGATAGACCCGTCTGTAAACGATGCATCAGATATACTTACCCATTATTATAAAGGCAAAATTGATCAGGCATATAAACTGAAAGATTTCAATTTTACAGATTCAACACTCACACCGGCACTCTTATACAATTCCTATAGCGAATCCGATAGTATAATACAGTTTCCGTTTATCAACAATAGCAACAATGTCCAGGTTAGTGGCGATACTTTATCCCTGCTGTTAGAAAATGGAATGGTCTATACGCTTTCAATTGCTGATGGCGAGATTCTGAAGAAAGATTTGCTCACGAATTTTCTAAGCAGCCGAACGGTACAACCCACCAAGCGAAGAATTACAAACTATACCATTGACATACCGATACAATTCGGACTTCCTAAACTTGAAAATGGAAGAGAGTACTGGACGGTGCTCGAAGAAAAAATGAACGTAGTTTTCCTGGAAGGCAACAACAGAGATTTCGAACAAAATTATAAACACTACATGTTTGAAATCCTGATCGCCATAGATTCAACCGGCAAGTGCGAAGAATTACATTTAGAAATGCCCGACAACTTCTATCTCGAAGAAGTCTCAAAATTATTCAGAACACTCAGGTTCAACAAAAAAGAAATTCCAAATGGAATTGAGAAATGGTATTTCCGCTATATCACAGGCTTCAGAAAAAAATCGGCATCGGTTGCCAGAAAAGAACGGAAACAGGAGATCAAGCAGGATAAACTTGAATATAAAAAACGAATCCAGCAGGATTCAATTGATCATGTATATATTCCGGCTGATGTGCAGGATTGTTTTAAACAACTTGACAAATTACTATCAGCATCTGACAAACAATCTTTCGCGAGTACAAGTGAAAATTCTCTGGACAAATACCACATGGGGTTAGGGCTTTGGATTCGTAACAACTGGGGATTATGGAAAGGATCGCGCTTATCAAATCATTTCAACAAACTTGGCGTGTTTCATCCGGATGACATGTCGGGGATCATCATTCGATTTTATCACCGGTATCTGAACGGCCACGAATTTAAACTCGATGAGCTGCCGCGGTAATTCAAGTCTCATATACAAATGTTGTCGCAGGCACAACCCTAACCTGCCGCAAACAACCACGTTACGTTAAACCTGTTACCTGTATTTTTGGGAGTAGCGTATCTATATTTACATAAACCCAAAACACATGTTACTTCAAAGTAAAAATGCCATCATCTACGGTGCCGGAGGTTCGCTCGGCAGTGCGGTTGCACGTACACTTGCACAGGCAGGCGCCAAAGTATTCTTAACAGGACGCACAGCCGATCGCCTGCAAAACGTTGCCAACGAAATTATCGCAGCCGGTGGTAAAGCTGAAATCTCTACGGTAGATGCACTCAACGAAAAATCTATTCGAACATACCTGGATAAACTTACCAGTGCCGGAGTTACCATTGATATATCATTCTGTGCTATAGACTTTCAGTCAGTACAAGATATAGCGCTGGTGGATATGAACGCGGACGACTATATGCGGCCGATCACCATCGCGTTGCAATCACAATTTCTTACGTCTACGGCAGCTGCGCGAAAAATGATGCAGCAACAATCCGGAGTTATACTCTCGTTAACCGCTACACCGGGTGGCATTGGTTATCCCTATACCGGAGGTTTTTCTTCTGCGTGTGTCGCTATGGAAACTTTTGTTACCAATCTGGCTTCAGAGGTAGGAGCGCATAACGTTCGGGTTGTAAATATACGTTCGGCAGGGTCACCGGATTCGCAGGTATTCAAGCAGGCAATCGAAGCCGTTCCGCAGGAGATGGAACATGTATTACAAAGCATGAAGAATGATACCATGCTCAAAAAACTTCCAATGATGACAGATATAGCACAGGTAGCAGTTTTTCTATCGTCTGATTTAGCAAATATGATTACGGGAGTTACCATTGACGTAACCGGAGGAACAACTGCCGGGCTGAATTATCGCGCACCAAAGATTAAAGAATCACAAGCTGCTGGTACGCCATTGGTTACAAGCAGATAAGATACCCAAGAAACTATATATAACGGGATTGAGTAGAATCCGTAAAAAACATAAGACCGGCAATTTCCCGTCTGGAGTTGCCGGCCTTGATTCCTAACCTTGCCTATGCGGGGCAATAGATGACTCAAAAGTATAGGTATATATCGTTTCTCGCATCGGTTTATCTTCTAACAACATGTATTGAACGTTGAAGTGATGCTTTTGAAATTTTAATTGAATTTTATCAGGTCAGATTTCATAATCTGCTAAATATATACTTAACAACGCAGCACAAAATCCATACAACAATTTGAGGTATATTTCTTAGTTAACATTCTGCTGATGATCGGCCCGTGTATTTCTTGCTTTGATCTGGAAGAAGCATTGATCACAGATAAGCCTGATATTAGCAAAGCCCTCCGACACATCGTTCCACTCGCCTTCGCGTAGCCTTACCTTCTCGCATTTATCACACCACGCCTGGTAATCATCATCGGCTTCTATTAATGAACTGGACTCAAAAGGTTCATGAAAACCGGTATACGTATCTCCGTTTAAATGCTTGCAAACGAACGCAGCCCGCCTCGCACCATGCGCTCTGCATGTTACAGTATATTTCTCCTTCAACGCATTATACTCCTCTTCACGTAATACACCGGTAAATATCAGATAAAAGAAGAGATGATTTTCCGGAAATCTATACACACCAATAGCGTTCAATACTTTTGCTGCCACTGATATCATAGCCCAACCGGTATATTCATCGCCATCGATCAGGCCAGTGGAGAGTTGCTCGTAGCCATTGTGTAGTCCGTAGGCCCGCACTTTATCAATATCTCTTCGCTCCGATTCTTTCAAATACTCATTATCCCACGACCACTTCCATGTATTTGTTTTTGTTGAGAATGATCCGGCTAATGTATAGTTGAAGTAAAGGTTGCGTCCATCGTTTGATTGAAAATGGAACACACCAAAATTTTCATAAAAGAACCAGTTTTCATAACTGTTAATATCATGCGACTCCCCGAACGCATCCTGCATGGCAGAAATTTGCTGGCAACATCCATCCTTAAAATTTTCAAATGTATCAACAGACATAAATTCATTTTGATCAAACTTAAACAATTGTCATGATTTCGGAACACTTCGTATGCGCTTCCGACAGTCTCCCGAAACTTTGGTGGTTTAATCGGCCTATTAATATTAATTTGATATAACAAACCTACCGAATAGCTGCTTACTATGAACCTTACCTTACCAAAATCCTTTTGTCGATTATCTATTGTTGTTTGTACAAGTTTCTTGTTTGCCTGCTCCGGCCCGGGGCACGATACGATCTATATCTATAATCCCTCCAGGAATGCAATAACAATCTCGATCGATAATGAACCTGTGCTGGTACCGGCAGATTCCTCCATTCGCAAGACAATTGATATAGGTAAACATGTTGTAAAATATAACGACCGCGTTGACTCACTCGATGTAACCGGAAGCAGCAACATATTGGTAAACCCGACCAAAGCAAAACTTATTAAAAGCGAGATGCTATACCAGACAGAGTATATAAAAAACGGGAAGGCATCAGACGAAGACTATAACATACCGCTCACAACAATGATCATCGACAGCCTGCGCTATGGCGGACATTTTACTTTAACAGATGATATTATTATCAACGACTGGTATTTCAACATCCATGAAAAGCCTGAACAATCCGTTGAGGCAGACGGGTATATGCGCAGAGGTGTGCAGTCGGGTAACAATGGCGGTGATCCCACCATGCTGTCATCCTACAAATTATATACCCTTGACGAATTCACTGAAAACACGACACCACTTAACCGCGACAAGCACTACATCGAGTTTATACTGAAGCAACATCTCACCACACTCACCAGCGCAGACTATATACTTGTGAATGCAGGGGCGTTACTCGCCGGTGTAAACAAAGAAAAGTTAGCCGCCATGGGCAAAATTCATGTTACAAACGACAATGAGATATATTTAAAGGAACCATACCTCTACAACAAAGCCGAGCATGGAAAAATAATCGACACCCTCTACAAACTAAACGACTGCATCGTAGAATTCGACAGCAGCAACATTAAACAAGTAAAAGAGATAGTTTTTGTGAAGACGGAGGAGAGTTTACCGTTGAGGCTTGTTATTCGATGATTGTTATTTGTGCGACTATATAGTATGTAAAATCCAATTGCACGGAGAACACAAAGAAGACACAGAGGTCGCAAAGTTTTCGGTAATAATTTTGTTGTTAGATTTTTAGTATCTGTCCTATTTATTTCGTCACTCCAATAATAACACCAAAATTTCCGTCAAGTTGTTCCCACCCTTCTTCAGGTAAATAAGTGCGAGAAACAAAACCGTCAAGGTAAAGCGCGTTCTTGCAACCCATGCTCTTGAAGAATTCTGCAAAGTCATAGAAGTTTACTTCCTTTTTCGACATTGCAAATACAACGGTGCTATCAGGAAGTATACCGACTCCATTTCTGATATTTAAATTTGCTGAACCTTTCTTAAATGCAGAGTGCACCTGCCCATCAATCAACAACATAGGTCCGGACTGCGTTGCAAAGTTAATTTGTCCATTATCGATAAAATCCTTCGTCTGGCAAACGACAGCCTTGCTATCCTTTGTAATATAAAAGACTCCGTTAGGCTTTAAGTAAAAATTGCCAGCACCCGATAGCGTATCAAGAGGTATATATGTTGTTCCGTTTTCGATGTAAAGTCCTTGCGGAGAGTTGTCTTTCATATACATACCGCCATTCATTGCAAATCTTAGTTCCTTCCCCTGCGCTTCAATGGCCGTCTTTAAACCCTGAATACTTCTAAAAATCTGACCGCTATCATCCTTCCAATACAACTTGATACTTGATACATCGGCAACAAAGCTTACAAATCTGGAATCGTTCTCCTGAGTCGGAGCTGCACCTATAAAAAGAAATAAAAATAGGCAACCAGCAAAAAGTCTATATTTGTTCAACATGAAAAGAAATCAGAATTACCAAGTTGTCAATTTATATCCCCCTTTGTGAACCTTTGAATTTCTCTGTGTTCTTTGTGCAATTGGATTTATATGCCCATGCTATAGTCGAGACATGCAAGGATCGAAAGACACTATATATCAGTTAAAGCTTACGCTTAGCAGGCGTAGGCACAAGCAAATCTCTAACATCTATTTCCAATATCAAAGCAATTTCCCGCAACGTCTTCAAAGAAGGCTGATTGTCATTTGTGCAGATCCTGGATATAGTATGTTCTGTTACGCCTAACTTTTCCGCCAACGCCTTTTGAGTCATTCCTATTTCAGCCAATACAGTTTTCAATCTGTTAATTCTCTCGCCAGCCATTCGTGTCTATTATATATGTTTAGCACAAATTATAGGATGAATATCAATTTACAAAAAGTAATACCTTGACAATCAGAACACTAAAGTAAAATATATGCACATAAAATATAATTTATATTATATTTAAATGACTTTAATGAATAAATCATATAACTTTAAGGACACAATAAATAACTTAAGTTATGCAACAAAATGTTAGTATAAATCCTGAGGCCTCGAACAAAGATCTCATAGTGTCCCTCATCAAAGACGACCTCATTAACAACAAACTGGTAAGCGGTCTCACGGATCTCGGCTTGTGTGCTGGTGATTACCACTTAAACCTCAGCGAAACTATATTAACCTTGCTCGGTCTCGAAACGGAAGACGATGCCATACATGATCTATACTTCAACCTAACACAACAAAGCAATAATCTCGATCTCTCCGATATCGCCACGCGCGATCAACAGCTAACTGCACTTGCCACGAAGGTATATAATCAGCTTTGTGAATTGTGTTAATGTATTCAGGTGTTGGCGTGTTGATGTAAAGGCAATTTCAGATCGCTTATGCTTCCTCTCTTCCACCAGACACGCTATAACTTCAACACATGCACACACCAACACTTCAACACAAAAAAAGAGTATCTTGCTGCAATAAATAGCAATCAAGTGGCTTATTCGTTTCGCATCTTAGGGAAAGTTAATCCGAACATTACGGTTAGTGATATCCATGAAAAACTGGCAAGTGAAAATCTGCAGGCGAATTTTCATATTCAACGCGGCATAGCCGATGACTGGGAGCAGATCATTTTCAGGAGTAAGGGCGGGACAGACCTAGTGTTGATTGAGAAGACAGATATACAACCCGGTGCTCGCGGAGAAGAACAAATGCAGGCGTTTAAAGATGCCGTATACGGAGATAAACCCGACAGTGCTGCTGCGTGGCTGATAAATTATTTCGACCAGATTAAAGTAATATATACGTTCGAGATTGTAAGTCAGGAGATAGGCGAAGAAAACTATTGGGACGTTGTAACAGAACTGAAAATGTTATTCTGGGACACCACGCAAGGTATATTTCAAGCCGACCACGAAGGTTTCTCCAACGAAGACGGTTTCCTTATACTTTGGCACTTCGATGAACACGCAAAGGGCCCGCGCCACGTAGGCACCCTGGATGAAAATGGCGAATGGGTAAACTATGAAATAGAACTTGACAACCCACAGCACCGCGCAGACTTCCTGGCAGGCAAACTCCCCGAAAATCTGGAACCCCTATGATTATACTATATATATAAAACTGTAGTTAGTCCAAAACATCAATACCTCAACACAACAAATCAAAGCTTCGATCCCTGGATAAGAATCGAAGCCCTGATGGATTTCTCTTTCAAGTGTAAAAACTTTTTCCGTTCTTCATCGAGTTTGAAGTTCTCAAAGTCTTGTTGAGANNACCCGAAACAATAACCGACCATTATACTTGGCAATAATAGGTATAGCAACCGCTTCAAATTCATCGAAGACTTCCTCCTGTCCCGGAACAATATAGATAAGTTGCGTGATGTAGACCATTTTTTTAAAAGTTGCTGGCTTCGAGCTTCTGGCTGCTGGTTTGATTACACTAATTTAGTGATATACCTCAAACTACACGTTAACAGGCAAAGTACACATAGTTAAAAGACTCAACTTACATACACACTTAACCACC
>DJFR01000090.1 GCA_002432545.1 Flammeovirgaceae bacterium UBA5867
CGGTTGATCATTTGAGAGGGGAATGAAATAACTGAAATGGCGTAATATTACTTCGCGATAAGGCAGTCGTTAATTTAGGGCGGAGCATCTATATTGTAGCGCTATTGTATTCAATTATGAGAATTATTTTTTGCGACAACATTATTGACAAAAAAGTCGATCCTGATTTTGAGGAAGAATATAGAACTGCCACGGAGCAAAGATTTCCTATCAGCTTATTGAGTTTTGAAGAACTGAATAACGCGAATATTTCCAGAGCAATTTCAAGAATAAAAGAAGCTGACAATTTGGAGAAGGCTATCTATAGGGGATGGATGATTCAACCTGATAAGTATAAATCTTTATTTGAGCATTTGCTGAAGAAAAATATCAAATTAGTAAACACACCAGAAGAGTACGAAACATGTCATTATTTACCTTCATCATATCAATATATAGATGGACTCACACCCTTGACAAATTGGATGGTAGTAGACGAAACTATAGATTTTGAGCGGATCTTTGAACTTACAGATGTATTCCAGAATGAAGCAATTATTGTTAAAGATTTCGTAAAGTCATTAAAGCATAATTGGAAAGAAGCCTGCTTTATACCAAATGCATCCGACAGAGATTTGGTCAGAAAGGTGGTATCCCGATTTATTGAATTGCAAGGAACACAGCTAAATAAAGGATTGGTCTTTAGAAAATTTGAAGACCTTGAGTTTCTCACAACTCACTCGAAAAGTAAAATGCCATTAACAAAAGAGTATAGACTCTTCTTTCTCTATGGTAAATTGATTCAGGTTTTTAATTATTGGGACGAAGGTGACTATGATAATACCAAGCCTGACCTGGATAAATTTAAAGAAGTTGGTAAAAGCATTCAAAGCAATTTCTTTACAATGGACATTGCTCAAAAGAAAGATGGAAGTTGGATAATTATGGAGTTAGGTGATGGGCAGGTTTCAGGACTTCCGGACAATGCTAATAAAAACATTTTCTATAAAACTCTTGCCGAGTATACACTCTAACCGAACAGAAATAATTGACTTTTACCTGATTTCGCTAAATGAAAAGTATATTATTAATTTCAATACTCTTTCTTTCAATTTTACAGGATAAAGGCTTTACCTCGCCAGACGGAAGCTTTTCAGTTTCACTAAACACAAACGAATTGAGTGATTCACAGCATCACTATATTATGCAACTGACTGATAAACGTTCTGGACATAGTGTAGAAATTGCCAATTGCATCACTAAAGATTTACCACCACCCAACTTATACTGGGACAAGGACTCGCGCTTTCTGATTTTCGAACAAAGTAATGACTCGTTTGATAAAGCAGCTATTAAAATCCTCAACTTAAAAACACGAAACATAGAAATTGAACTGTCTGGACTTATTGGTAACAACGATCGCGAATTGCAACAATACGATTCTGACAATGAGATCATCCTCTATTTCAAATTCTCGCATACCAAACAAATGCCGCGACTTTGTTCGTACGAACTAAAATCAAAAAAGATCAGCGTCCTTTTGAACTTCGACACTAAATTCGAAATGGATTTTCCTACTATAAAAAGAACAAGTGGTAAACGAGAATTAACAGTAAGTTATTCTGATGTTATTTCGGGTAATCACACTAAACAGATAAAATACTAAAGCACTCTCCTCTATATTTCTTTTCCGAAAGAAAATGAAAATTTGTAAATTGAGATAAAAAATAATTGAGTTGTGTCAGCTATAGAATTGAAAAAGCGGCTTATTGATAAAATTCAAAGGACTGATGATGAAAATCTTCTCAAAGAGGCATATCGGTTATTAGAACTCTCGGATGAACAACGAAAAAAAGTCTTCGAAGCAAAACAGCAAATTAAGACAGGGCAATTCTTAACGAACCATCAGGCAGACAAAGAAATTGATGAATGGTTAAGCAAGTGATCTGGTCTCTGCAACCTCAAAAAGACGGGAGTGAAATTTAATTATTGACGAACTCTGTCTAAATCTAATTCGTATAGTGTAAAACTAAATCAACTCTTCTAAATATACCTAACCAATATACCTGTTATGGAAATCCTCGATGCACCCCAGCCCAGTACCACAATTGATCCGAACACCGTTATATACGGAGGCTTCTGGGCCCGCTTTGGCGCTATGTTTATTGATGGTCTTGTGTTGGCTCCCATCAGTGTAGGCGTAATGTACTTCAATGTTACCTCCGCCAAGAGTTCACTGCTGCTTGCTGTGGTGACGCTTCTCTCGCTTGCCTATAAACCCGTTATGGAGTATGTGTATGGTGCCACGCTTGGTAAAATGGCATTAAAACTAAAGGTAGTAGACGCGCAATTCGAGAAGGCTGGTCTTCAGGAAATACTCTTGCGGAACATATTTAATATTGTACCATCGCTAATTACCCTGGTTTTTACAATTGGTATATACCTCAGTCCCGAGTTTGAAGAAATTAATGGGTTTATGGAGTACTCACAGTATAGCAGTCAGTTCACATCACTTCAGATTGTAACTTATACAAGTTACTTTATTACCATCGTTGATGCTATTGTATTACTGGCCGACTCACGCAAACGTTCACTTCATGATAAGATTGCCCAAACGTATGTCATCGAAAGACAACCTTCGTACGTACTATAGGGATTTTATTAAATCATGATCAACATTCCTTATCATATACACTTATATGAATATATTCAAATTATTCAGGTCAAAAGAAATCGAAATCACTGGTCAGTGGCAGGGGGTCTATGGCTATGGATCACAATATTCAAACTCTGTACAGCAAAAAACTGTAACATTTATAGTGGATATTATTGCTGACAAGAATTCATTTAAAGGAAGCATTAAGGAAGATGAAACCGGCATTGCAGAAATTGCTCAAATAGAGGGCACCCTCGACCGGGAGCGAATATTATTTACAAAGACATATCAAAACCGTTATTCGGTAGACCATTCAGGCAAAACATATATAGAGGAAGGGCCGCAATACGTTAAATATACCGGCAAGTACGATCGGTCAAAAAATAAATTTGTAGGCTTTTGGGAGATTACTGTTGCCTATACCTTCGAAGATGGAAAAGTAAGAAATTACACCAGTCGTGGAAATTGGGAAATGACAAGGATTATATAACTGTAATGTTCATTTTTTCGACTTAATCTTCTCCTGATTACGCTTCACATTATACTTCACAATCCTAGTTATCAACGATAACGGCAGTGGTGCATCCAGCGGAATGCGCATGGTACTCTTTTCGCCTTCATATACCGAAAGTGATTTTTTGAATGACTCATCCTCGCGCGGCACTGGATATATACCAATATGGTTCTTATAGGCTCCAAAATGTATCAGGTTGCCGTCCATGGCAAATGTTGGCATCGCATACTTTATAGTTTCTTCCGCCCGCGGAGCTGCCCGGTGAATCGTTTCGCGTATAGCCTGTAGCATCTGTCCTATTTCCACTGGGAAGTCAGCAATATATTCGTCTATGTTTTCCGGTGTTTTGCCTTTCATGTTTACACGCTGTTTGAAGTGGGTATAAATCTAGCATTTACCTTCAAAAGATATCATGGGAGTATACGACATAATACGGGCAGAATACGACAAGTACATCATTGACCGATTGCCTGTTCTAAAACGAATAATGCTATTGGCTATAGCCAAAAAATATATTAACTTATACATGCTTAAGTATATCTGATCAAAAAGTACGTTGTAAGTTTTGATCGACCCGCACCCGGTTTCCGTTTGTATACCATTTCGTATTTACGATTGTTATTAGATATTTTTCACTCCCCCGAACAATAGTTGTCTTGTTGTGTTTAAACAATAATTCGCACAAACTCCTACCTATATGAAGCTTATATTTAATCGCAATGAAAGTCTTAACGAAGTTAAGAGAGGCTTAGAACTCCAGATTGAGCAAGCCAAAAAGGCATCGGCTCTTATCAAAGAAATTGAGAAGGGAAATTTATCCGTTGATATTTCAGGAGATTTGCTGCAGAGCGAACTGGGTGCCTCGCTATTATCCATTAAGAAGCATCTTGCTAAACTATCGCAGGACGAACAGGAAAGGAACTGGCTGAACGTGGGCCTCGCCAGCTTCTCGGATATACTCCGCAATAAAGAATCGCTTGACCTGACCAATCTGGCAGATGAGATACTGAGCAGTCTTATCAAATATGTTGATGCAAACCAGGGCGCATTGTTTATTCTGGAAGAAGAGAAAGGTGATTCACATCTTGAGTTGATATCGTGTTACGCCTACGACCGCAAAAAATATGCATCCCGCCAGATAAACCTTGGCGAAGGACTTATCGGACAATGTGTGCTTGAAAAGGATACAATATATATGACGCAAACGCCCGCAGATTACATAAAGATTACTTCCGGTTTAGGGCAGGCTGCGCCAAAGTATATACTTATATCGCCATTGCTCATTAACGAAAAAGTTTTTGGTGTGCTGGAGCTTGCTTCGTTTCACGAATTTCCTGAGTACAAAATCAACTTCATTAAAAAGTTATCCGAAAATATAGCAGCCAGTATTAAAAATGTAAAAGAGAGTGAGCGCATACTTACCTTGTTAAATGCCAGCCAGCAGCAGGCAGAAGAGATGCGCGCGCAGGAAGAAGAGATGCGACAGAGCATGGAAGAACTGCAGGCTACACAGGAAGAAATGCACCGCAAGAGCAATGCACTCAGCAAGGCATCGGCTGAAATGATGAGCATTCTTAACGGTATAAATGCAACCATGGCCACGATTGAATTTACACCAGACGGACATGTTATTACCGCGAATTCAATTTTTCTTCGATCGATGAAATATACTCTTGATGATATACATGGTGTGCATCATCGAAAATTTGTACCGGCTGATATATTGCAATCCAATGAATATAAAACATTCTGGAGCAGGCTCGCTTCCGGTGAATCTATCAAAGGGATTTTTAAACGTGTTTCTCAAACGGGCAATACCGTCTGGCTTAATGCTATCTATAATCCTATACTGGATGCCAATGGTAAAGTAATTAAAGTGATAAAGTTCGCTACAGACATTACGGCCGAGCAGGAAATGATTGCTGAAAATAAAGGTGTGATAGAAGGTATAAATGCTACCATGGCGATTATTGAATTTACACCGAACGGAAAAATACTTACGGCCAATGAAAATTTCCTCAATACAATGGGATATAGTCTGGATGAAATTGCCGGGCAGCATCACCGCAGATTTGTGCCGGAAGATATACTTGCATCCGAAGACTATAGAATTTTCTGGCGCGACCTTGCAGCCGGCAAACCAACAAAAGGCGTTTTTAGACGAATC